>JBQCFO010000560.1:0-2153 GCA_051959055.1 Ginsengibacter sp.
ATGCTGGGTCAGCTTGCAGATTATGTAAATGGCATCACCACTGACCCTGCCTTGCTTGCCAGCTCCGGTTTCGACCTTAACAAGCTGCCGCAACCCATCACTATCACCGCACCGGAAAACCCGACGCTGACAGATGGCAGCAACGGCGGTCAACTGGTATTCAAATTCAAGGCCGTAAGAGGTGCCTCAAGTTATTTGTTTCAGTACACTACAGATGCCACCTTGCAGGAGAACAGTTGGGTAAGCTATCCCGCTACCACTACCTCCTTTACGTTTACCGGGCTTACCAAAGGCACTACTTATTATTGCCGGGCATTGTCAGTAGGCGCCTATCAGCAGGTAAAGGCCAGTATTGTCTTAAACCGTATTTCACAATAATCACCCACAGGCCTCGTTTTTTTCAATTGAAAGTTGAAAATGGAAAATGGAATGAGCTTCCAAAACCCATTTTCAATTTTTCATTATCTATGGCCCCTTGCCCTGATTATTTAGTATTTTGCAAAAGGCGTGATATGAAAAAGCCTTACCTGAAATATGCAGTTAAAGTTTGGGTAACTACGGTCCTGGTTACTCCCTTCATTTTACTTTTTACTCTTGGTTTTGTAAACTCCGCCAGGCTGAGTGATTTTGCAGAATCGCTTCCGATACTGATTTTAATAATTTTTGTGGGGATGGTGTTATCATTGCCTGCTCTAATATTATTTTGGCTTTTATGTAGGAAGCTTTCATTGAGTTCAACTGCAGTTCGCAAATCCAAATTAATTTTGAGTGTGTTCGGAATCCTATTAATTTGGAGCACATTTTTTTTAATGGATAGTAAACTTTTTTCGACTGCTGATTTCCAGAAGCTCTGGTGGCCTGGTTCCTATTCATTGACATTGCCAATAGCGATATATTTATTTAAATTTCCCTAGCTGACAGTACTGCCGGGGACTGATTTTCCAAGCCATAGTTCTTGCCCGGCGACTAAAGCCAGGCAAAAAATGTTAACTTCAACTTTAAATAAAACCAGGTTGCCATACCGGGCCTGGCATTATAAATATCCCAGCTGCAGCAATACCGGTCTGTTTGCCATAATTTTGAAAAGCATCTTGCAGGAAATGAAACCGATAGAAGTTAAAAAAACATTATTCATTCATGGTGCTGGTAACGGTGGTTACGCCGCTGATGAAGCATTAGTTGTTTCCCTAAAAACAGCATTAGGAAAAGAGTACGAGGTAAATTATTCTGAAATAAAGTCAAACGAATCAGCGCCGGATTTTGGTTGGGTACAACAGATTGCCGGGAAAATTTCTAAAATCAATGGCGACCTCATTTTAGTTGGACATTCTTTCGGTGCCTCGATGATTTTGAAATGTCTTTCCGAAATTCGAGTAAGCAAAAACGTTGCAGGAATTTTTCTTATTGCCACGCCATTTTGGAGCGGAGATGAAGAATGGAAACAAGGTTTAAAACTTAAAGAAAATTTTGCAGACAATCTGCGGGTTAAAGATTCCATTTTCTTTTATCAGTGCCTGGACGATGAAGAAACGCCCTTCTCACACTTTGAGCACTACAGGCAAAAGATCCCCCAGGCTACTTTTCGGGAAATAAAAAGCGGCGGACATCAACTGAACAATGATTTGACTGTAGTAGCTAATGATATAAAATCTATAGAACAAAAAAATTAATGCACATCATAAGAGGTGACACCTTTTCAAAAGGTGTCACCTCTGCCGATGCGTAGCCGTTGGTAATTGAGTGACAGCCTATACTATTACGACAAAATAATTTCAAATGGACAAAAATGACATTCATTTTTTTATCAACGTGACATACAAAGGGTGATTGACGAGATTAACCTGTTTAAAGATGAGGCGAATATTTGGAAGATTTGTGGCTCTATAAAAAACTCTGCCGGAAATCTTGCCTTGCATTTAACAGGTGGACTAAATTATCTTATTGGAACTAATCTTTCTAACACAGGATATGTTCGTAATCGTGATGCAGAATTTACCATTAAAGGTATAGGCAAGGAACAATTAATTGCGCAGTTGAAGGAACTGAATTCGATGATTGACAAAGCCATAAGCTCATTGACTGAAGAACAGCTTGAAAGTTCTTTTCCAATATTCTTTGATAAAGAGAACGCTACTATCCACTATGTGTTAATT
>JBQCFO010000561.1:0-3442 GCA_051959055.1 Ginsengibacter sp.
GCTAAATGCAAGCAATGCAATTACTCCAAGCGGAATAGCGGTAAATAAAATCCATGGCCTGAATTTTCCCCACCTGGAGCGCGTTCTGTCGGCAAGCGCACCGATAAGCGGATTGAAGCCAAACGCTGCCACTAGTCCGACAATCAGAATAATGACCGAGGCATCTTCAGGTTTGAGTCCATAAATATCCGTATAAAAATAGGCGAGATAGGTTACCAGGGTTTGGAAGACCAGGTTGGCAGCAAGGTCTCCCAGGCTGTAACCCACTTTTTCAATTACAGATAATTTCTGAGAATGTAAAGGCAACTTTACAGATGCTATTTGTTCCATTGATGTTACATTTCCGGCTCTCATAAATGGTTGTTTTAAGTAAATAAATTAATTGTTTTTTGCCGTTTCCATCACGCTGTAAAATGCGGGCTTTGGTTTAAAATTTCTGTCAAATAATAATGGATAATTGGTGCGTCCGTGAATCGGAAATCCGTTCAGCCACGATTGCCCATCGTTAATACCCCAGAAAGTTACCCGGCTGATATTTTTTTTGTATTTCAAAAAGAGCGTGAACAAATCAGCGTACGATTTTGCAAGTACCTGCTGCATTGAATCAGGCAACGCTTTGGTATAAGGATTCATTTTTGCGGTTCCTTGTGCTGTCTCGCTTACGTCAGCGGTAACCTTGTCCCATGGGCTGGGAAGCACACTCAAATCAAGTTCTGTAAACATCACCTCAATTCCCAACGCAGAAAATTCTTTGATGCTTTCTTCAATATCTTTCATTGGAACGGATCCGGCTTTCCAATGTCCCTGGATTCCTACACCATCAATGCGAACGCCTGCTGCCTGTATCTTTTTAATCAAAGCAATAGCGCCGGCTCTTTTGTTTGGCTGTTCTATGTTGTAATCGTTGTAATATAATTTTGAATGAGGCGATGCTTTTTGGGCAAGGCGAAACGCTTCTACAATATAGTCATCACCGAGTTTGTCTAAAAAAATATCTTTTCGCAAAGTGCCATCTTCATTCAACGCTTCGTTTACCACATCCCAGGAATATACTTTTCCATCATAACGGCTGGCCACTTTCGTAATGTGATTTACAAAATATTCACGCACTGAATCTGCACTTTGTATATGACGCATAAACGGTGGCAACTGGCTATGCCAGATAAGATTGTGTGCATTGACTTTCATGTTGTTCTTTTTTGCAAAAGCAACGAGCTGGTCAGCCAATGTAAAATCATATTTGTTCCATTCCGGTTGTATGATCTCAGCCTTCATACAATTTTCAGGAGTGACCGCATTGAATTGTTGTTTGATCAGTTTATCGGCATCTGCATCTTTTCCTTCTATTTGCTGGGCATCCATGGCTGTGCCTATCAGAAAATCATTTTTAAAAACATCTTTTAATGAAGGTATCTGCGCATTTACATTAGTAGCAAATAGCAGCACTGCAAGAAACAGGAACGTTGAAATTTTCTTTATCATGGCTTATTTTTTTGTGAATGAATAATTGTTTCAGGAGGGCCGAGATAGCTTGGTTTTAATCCGCCAAAATCCAGAACCATTTTTTGTAAAACCACTGCGGGGCTTATCATCCAATATTTGATAACATGTTTTCCTGGTTGTGAAAATTGATGTTCGGTTGTTTTTATAATAATGTTATTGGCTACCCATTTTTCCCAGGTTCTTTCGTTCTTGTCGTCCTTGTTTATTGAAATGATTTGTGGCTTTTCATCGTCAATGGAAACGGCATATTGTAGGCCTAAACTATCATTTTCAAAATTTAAAGTAGGAGAAAAATAAGCATCTATTTTTACTGTTCCTGTATCATAAACATATACTTGATATTCCAGGTAAGGATTGTTTTTAGAAAATGTTTTTTCATTTGCTGTAACAGGAAAAGTGGTAACACCATCACCATCTTTTCCGATGCCCGGAATAACTTTCCATTTTATTTGTTTGTTTACTGCTTTGGAATAATTGGACGCTTCGATAGACACGTATCCATTCTTTTCATAAAAAATATTGCCCTTTGCATTTTTTGGAATAAGACTTTCAGCGGTTTTGTCTCTTACATCAATTTTTATACTTTCATCTTTTTTCGCATTGTCTGAAACATACATTACTTCCGGCATTTTATTTACCGGCGGTTGTTGCCAATAGGTATAACCAATGTGCGTTTGGTCCATCATGTGATTCCATTTTCCATTAGCCAGCTCGTGATTGTATTTATAGGCTAATAGAGAATCTTTTTCATAAAACTTTTTTGCCTCCTCAGCATAACGGTTTGCAACCTGATTATTTTTTGCAGCATAAAAATGATTTTTCGCAACAGCCACATACAATTCATTCAAATTCACAAACGCTTTTACCGGAAAAAGTACCAGTTCAAAATAAGCATCTTTATATTCCCCAGGTATTTCTGTATTTATTTTTTCTGCTTCGGCGACAAGTTGTTGATATTGATTGATAACTCTGTCTGCTTCATTATAATCAGTGAGGCTGTAGGTTTCAGGAGATAATAGCTCAGGTTTTCTTCGCGAAATATATTGGGAATATTTTTGCAAAATGTCTCCTATTTCCTTTGCATATTTCTCTCCAAATTGTTTGGAAGCCCAGTTCTGGTAATAGTTTCCAATATTGTCAACCGTTATTTTCTTCGGATTCCACGCATAATCCAAAAAGAAAGAGATCGGTAACTCCATAGGTTTTAAATCACCCACATTTACTATCCAGATTCTATCTACACCATATGAATAAGCGAGATGCATCTGCTCCCAAACTCTTGAAATATTATTTGTATTAATCCATTTATAATTCCTTGGACCGCCTACATAATCAAAGTGATAATAAATTCCATAACCGCCGCTTCTGGGCTTGGCATTTAGCTTTGGTAAACGCCGAAGATTTCCCCAATTGTCGTCGCTAAACAATAAAGTAACATCATCCGGAACACGCATTCCTTTGTCATAATAATCCTGCACTTCTTTGTACAACGCCCAATCCTGCGGTGTTTCTGATGCAGGTTTGCCGGTTACTTTTTCAATAATTTTCCTTTGATTGGCCACAATATTTTCCAACAAGCCGATAGCGGTTCCCTGCGTCATCGGCTCATCGCCATCGCCACGCATGCCAATGGTGACAATGCTTTCATGATGATCCATGTTTTCAATTCCTTTTTTCCAGAAGGAATCCAACTCATTTTTATTCGTAGCATAATTCCAGGCGCCTTTTCCATAACGCTTCCATTCCTGTTGCGCGCGCAACATCGGTTCGTGGTGTGAAGTGCCCATCACAATTCCATATTTATTGGCAAGAATTGGATTCAAAGTGTCGTCATCATTGAATGCATTTCCCCACATCGCCGGCCACAAATAATTTGCTTTTAATCTTAATAAAAGTTCAAACACTTTTTCATAAACATGATGATTTACGCCGCCGAATT
>JBQCFO010000562.1:0-8114 GCA_051959055.1 Ginsengibacter sp.
CCACTGCGGAGGGCATTATATATATTGACATAACTAGCATTATCCGCTGCCAGTCACAAATAAACTACACACTCATTTTTTTAAAAGATCATCAGAAAATAACGGTTGCAAAAACATTGAAAGAATTTGAAGAATTATTATCAGAGTACAATTTTTACCGGGTGCATAATTCACACCTTGTGAATCTTGCTTACATCAAAAAATATAACAAAGGTAAAGGCGGAACTATTTCCATGATTGATCATTCGGAAATAGAAGTTTCATCAAGGAGAAAAGAAGGTTTGCTGGAAAGATTAGGTTGAAATGCTGATCTGCTAATGGTGTGAATGAGCAGATTCAACAAAACCTCCTTCTGCTGCAGTCGCTGCTTCTTTAAAAGATTCTCTTGGTTTTAATCCCAATAATTCAAACATCATTTTATCCTGGTCAAAATCCGGATTGGGAGTGGTTAATAATTTCTCGCCTGAAAAAATTGAATTGGCTCCTGCCATAAAACAAAGTGCCTGTTCTGCAATGGTCATTTCTGTACGCCCTGCGCTTAATCTTACCATTGCTTTTGGCTTAATGATTCTTGCAGTGGCAATCATTCTTACCATATCCCAGATATCCACTTTTCGATTTCCTTCAAGCGGTGTTCCTTTCACTCTTACCAAAGCATTGATAGGCACGCTTCCGGGATGGGTAGGTAATGTAGAAAGTGTATGCAACATTCCAATTCTGTCTTCATGTGTTTCACCCAAGCCGATGATTCCGCCACTGCAAACGCTGATACCTGCTTTGCGTACATTGCCTAATGTTCTCAACCGGTCATCATAAGTTCTGGTGGTAATAATATCTGCATAATGTTCTTCGGAAGTATCTACGTTGTGATTGTAGGCATACAAACCTGCTGCCTGAAGTTTTTCTGCCTGGCTTTCTGAAAGCATTCCCATCGTACAGCAAACTTCAAGTCCGAGTTCATTCACTCCTTTTACCATGTCCAACACGCGGTCAAAATCACGGTTGTCGCGCACTTCGCGCCAGGCAGCACCCATGCAAAATCTTGTTGAGCCTGCATCTTTTGCTCTTTGGGCATACGCCAGAACTTCTTCTTTTTTCATCAATGCCTGCACATCAATTCCCGTATGATAACGGGCGGCTTGCGGACAATAGGCGCAATCTTCCGGGCAGCCTCCTGTCTTGATGGAAAGTAAAGTACACACCTGCACCTCGGCTGTCTCCTGGTATTCGCGATGAATGACCGATGCTTTATAAATCAGCTCTAACAATGGCGTGTTGTATATTTCAGCGATTTCTTCCTTTGTCCAGTTGTTTCTTATTTGCATAGTGAATGGTGAATTGTGAGTTGTGAAGGTGTGCTTCTTCCCTGTTGAATTTATATCCTTCTACTTTTACATTTGAAGTGTAAATGTTGTGTTGGATTTCTTTTTTATTTCAATGGAAGAATCTACAGCGTCAAAAGCAATAACAACAGTCTCTCTTATTGATCCCATAATTTAGATTTTTAATAATTAGAAATAACTCAAATTTGTCTTTGGCGTAAGCGCCAAAACACTTTCATAAATAAGCCTAATCGTATTTTCCACATCATCTTTGTGCAACATTTCTACTGTTGTATGCATATAACGCAAGGGTATAGAAATCAATGCAGACGGGCATCCGTCGTTTGCATACGCAAAAGAATCGGTATCGGTGCCGGTGCTGCGGCTTACTGCCTGCAACTGAACAGGAATGTTATTTTTTTCGGCAACATCTTGAATAAAGCCGAGTAATTTATTATGAACCGCAGGACCGTAAGTCAATGCAGGGCCTTTACCACACATACAATCGCCCTGGATGTTTTTATTGATCATTGGCGTGTTGGTATCGTGCGTTACGTCTGTTATAATAGCAACATTTGGTTTTATTCTGCGGGCAATCATTTCCGCCCCGCGTAAACCGATTTCTTCCTGCACCGCATTCACCACGTATAATGAATAAGGAAGTGTTTTTTTATTTTCTTTTAATAATCTTGCCACTTCTGCAATCATAAAACCTCCAATGCGATTATCGAAAGCACGCGCGATTAAATTACCATTGGCAATTTCATCAAAGCCTTCTGTATAAGTAACGACAGCCCCTACATGTATGCCCAAATCTTCCACTTCTTTCTTATTTCTTGCACCACAATCAAGAAAAAGATTTTCAACTTTTGCCTTTTGTTCTTTATCATCATTACCAGAACGTGTATGTATCGCAGGCCATCCAAAAACCGCTTTTACAGGCCCTTTTTTGCCGTGAACAATTACCCGTTGAGATGGGGCAATTTGCTGATCTACTCCCCCATTTCTTTTCAAATAAATGAATCCTTCATTCGTAATATAATTTACAAACCAACTAATCTCATCAGCATGTGCTTCGATTACTACTTTAAAGTTTTTATCAGGATTAATAACCCCTACAGCTGTTCCATAAGGATCGGTAAAAGTAGTGTCCACAAAGCTTTTGATGTAATTTAGCCACACTTTCTGGCCGGTAGATTCAGCGCCAACCGGTGATGCAGTATTTATATAAGTCTTTAAAAAGTTCATGGATGTTTCTGAAATACCACCTGATGATTTTTTCGCTTTTGCCATATCAAAAAAATTGAAAGTTTTATTGTAAGAAAACGCAAATTTAAAGTATTAAAGTGAATAGGTAAATGAGAATGGCCTGCAAAAGCATCATGCCATCAATGCCTGCGAGATACACATAATCTGAATTTGATTTTTTAGTAATCCCGATTGTTATTAAAGTAGCAGCCGATGATATTAACATCGGAATCAGAAATTGAATTTGCGGAATATACATATATTGAGCAACAGCCAATAAAACAAACAACAGCAACACGAAATACGATAAAACGTACGACCTTTTTCTGCCCAGCGCAACAGCAAGTGTTCTGATACCTTCTGAACGATCGACTTCTATATCGCGCATATCAAACAGTAAACAAAGAATAAATATGAAAACAAATCTTTTGAGAAAAACAAAAACAAAAAGCCCTTTGTCGTATTCATGGCCGCTGATCGGAAACCAAACCGTTACCAGTGTCCACAACAGAGAGAGGGTGATGATCTTGAGAAAGCCATAATCTTTGATCCGCTTTTTTTGCGCGAAAGGAATAAAAGGAAATGAATATAGAAATGAAATGCATCCGAGAATAAAAAGGATAAAAAAATGCTCCAGGTGAAAGCCAAATAAACTGTAGATGATTAATATACATCCAGCTATCAGCAGCACAAGATGAATATTTTTATTTTTTCGTGACCAGGCGAGGCGCTCAGAATCCTTAACCGCTACTTTTTTTACAATGTAATGAAGATTGTACTGTACAATGGTGGCTCCAAAAACAAAAGCATAAAAACTGGAATTATTAAAAGGAACATCGAGCATTATGCTCGTTTCCAGGCAGAATGCAATCGCACAACCGGCAACAAAAATGCTGGTAAATAAAAGAAAATCAATGAACTTTTTGATCCACGGGATCATTGATAAACAATAATAATTGGCGGTGAAGAAACAGTGTCGCTGGTATGATTTTCTTTATTACTAATGGCAAAACGAAAAACTGCAGTATCACTTTGCTGGCATTTTGGAGCGATATTTTCATAAGGATAGCTGATGACTAAATCCCCCTTTTGATTTTTTGAAGATGGAAATTTAGGTATTGAATCCATTTCTGTAAAACTGCTTGCCGCACAGGTTGGCACATTTTCTTCTACATACATTGAACCCGCAAGATTACCAGTGCCATCTGTAAAAGACAAAGTAAATTCTAATTGCTGGCCATTGGTAAGTACTGTCGTGTTTACCGATTTAAATTTCAGTGTCGGCTTTGAACCGAATTTATCTTTGTTACAACCGGTTAGTATTGCAAACAAGAATATTGAAAATAAGATTGTGTATCGCATCTTTGTCGTTTAATTTTTCAAATTTAATTATTAAAACCTGAATAATAAGTTACAAATACAGGAATGGGAAAATAAAATATTTGATGCCTGCTATTATAATTTTAATGAGCTCGCGTTAGAAATATTTTTTCTGCAATACACTCATAATAAAGTCTATAAAAAGTATGTTGATGCGCTTCGTATTATTCCTGAAACCATTGATTCTATTGAAAAAATCCCTTTTCTCCCGATTTCATTATTCAAAACATATGAGGTAGCTACTGGTATTTTTGAACCGGAAATGATTTTTGAAAGCAGCGGTACCACAGGAGAAAACACCAGCAGGCATTTTGTAAAAAACATGAATCTTTATAAGAAGAGTTTTACAAAAGGATTCAAATTATTTTATGGCGACATTTCCAAGTGGTGCATTTTTGGTTTATTGCCCGGCTATCTTGAAAGGGAAAATTCTTCATTAATAGCGATGGTAGACGATCTCATCAAAGAAAGCAATAACGCTTACAGCGGGTTTTATTTACATGATCACGAAAAACTTTATCAGTCACTCGTGCATAATGAAATCATCGGACAACCCACTTTATTGGTTGGCGTCACGTATGCGCTGCTTGATTTTGCAGAAAAATATTCGATGAAATTGCAAAATACCAGCATCATGGAAACCGGTGGTATGAAAGGAAAAAGAGAAGAAATGACACGCGAAGAAGTACATGATATTTTAAAAAATAAATTCGGACTCAACAAGATTCATTCAGAATATGGAATGACCGAATTGCTTTCACAGGCATATTCAAAAGGCGATGGAATATTTCAAACTCCGCCGTGGATGAAGATTTTAACGCGGGAGTACAACGATCCGTTTGCAATAAATTCTTTTCCAAAAAATAAAAAGTCTTCAAACGGCCTCATCAATATTATTGATTTCGCAAACCTGTATTCATGTAGTTTTATTGCAACCGACGATGTTGGCAGGATTTATAATAATAACAGCTTTGAAGTTTTAGGGAGAAGAGATGTGAGCGATTTGCGGGGATGCAGTTTATTAACGATTTAGAATGCTGTTTTAAATTTTGCAGATAACAAATCAATAAATATTTGTGATTACCGATTTATTATGCAAGCCTTTTTTATGTATGATTTTTTTATAAAAAGATAAAATACGATTTGCGGTTATTTCTTTATTTGCTGCCAATGATAGAATGGCTTCCTTTTGAAAAGATTTGAACGTTTATTTTTCCGGGAGCTAGCTGCATCATTTCAATTATCTTCTTGAAAGAAAGGTTCCCCTCACAAAAAATAATTTCTTCATCAGCAGTTGATTTTAAAACACCAGAAATCGGGTCTTTACCGTCTTCAATGCTGTAATATTCAATATTTTTTCTTCCTGAATCGTCCAATATTTTTCTTGCTTTTTCAAATTCACATTCATTTCCAATAATAATAATAGCAGAAACTTTCTCATAGTCCTTTCTAATTTCTTTTTTATGGTTCCATTTATGATTCAATAAGCGGGAAACTGCTGCGATTACAGCTCTGATAAAGATGGCAATATGAATAAAAAAACTGAATAATCCTGCCCGTTTTCCATAATGCTTTTTCACAAAAATGCTCATTGCTTTATAAAACAGGATGACATAATTGAGACTGCCTTTACTGGTGCTTTCACCTTTAAAATGAATAATAGTGCTACCTGCAAAATAGAAATTTTTAAAACCCGCTTTTTGAATCCGGTAACTCAGATCGATATCTTCGCCATACATAAAAAAATCTTCATCGAACCCACCGGTAATATGGAGTATCTTTTGGGGAATCATCATAAATGCGCCCGCAAGTACATTCACTTCATGGTTTTCATTTTCATCTAAATAACCGAGATCATATTTTGAAAAAATTCTTGAATGAGGAAATTTTTTTGATATTCCTGAGAGTTTAAAAAAAGATGTGATTGGAGATGGGAAAGCTCTTTTACTTTCTTTTAAAAAACGACCTTTTCCGTCAATCATTTTTATCCCTAAAGCACCATTATTATGTTTTGATTTGATAAAAGAAATACATTGTTCCAAACAATCTTCGGGCACAATTGTATCAGGATTTAGAAATAAAATGTATTCGCCTTTTGCCATTTTCAAAGCCTGATTATTTGCTTTTGCAAACCCGTCATTCGTTTTATTCCAGATAAAATTTACTTCGGCAAATTTATTTTCAAAAAGTTCGAAACTGCCAGCTGTAGAATTGTTATCGACCACAATTATTTCGCCTTTTATATTTTTCATTGCCTTCAATACTGATAAAAGACATTGTTCTAAAAAATATTTAACATTATAATTTACTATGATGACAGAGAGAGTCAATTGAAAGTTGGTAGTTGAAAGTTGAACATTAATGGTTGATGGCAGAATTAGGAAATTGAATTATTTGTTTCTTTGCTGATAATGATTTTAATTTATTAAGTTAATAAAGTGTGGCAATTTAGCAATAGAATAATGAACGATAAAACATTGGCGAAAAAAATTAATCTTTGCAAAATGTATAAAGAAATATTAATTGAAGCCACCAACGCCGGTGCAAATGAATTAAAGAAATATTTTAACGGCAAATTTTCAATCAGCCATAAAGAAGGAATCAACAATCTTGTTACAGAAGCTGATTTTGCATCCGACAAAGCCATCCGTTCAGTTATTAAAGGCGCTTTTCCGGATCACGGAATCGTAAGTGAAGAAGCGGATGCAAAAATCTCTGAAAGTGATTACAGGTGGATTATTGATCCGATTGATGGAACAGTAAATTTTGCAAATGGTATTCCAATTTGTTGCGTAAGCATTGGACTTGAATATAAACGGGAAATGTTTATGGCAGCCGTTTATAATCCAAATTTGAATGAATTTTTTTTCGCTGAAAAAGGAAAAGGCGCTTTCCTGAATGATGAAAAAATATCTGTAGGAAATAAGACTCAGGTATCTACAAGTTGCCTGGTTACCGGCTTTCCTTATAATTATCTGGACCAGCCAAACGGCCCATTGCAGGTATTTGCCAAATTAATAAAACGAGGAATCCCGGTAAGAAGATTGGGAAGCGCAGCAATTGATTTGTGCTGGGTTGCAGCGGGACGTTTTGACGGTTTTTATGAACATGAACTACATGCATGGGATAGCGCCGCCGGGTTTTTAATTGTAGAAGAAGCAGGCGGAAAAGTGACCAATTTAAAAGGAGAAAAATATAATCCTTTTGAACCCGGAATCATTGCTACTAATGGCAAAATTCATGATGAATTGCAGAAGATTGTTGCGGGAGAAATGTGGGGAGAAGGTGAAATTGAAAATTGAAAGTTGAAGGTTGGCTGATTTCTGACAATTCTTTTCTCCTAAATTTGTCACTTTTTAAAAATATATGAAAAATACTCCGTTCACTCAAAAACATATTGCACTGGGTGCAAAGATGGCTGAATTCGCCGGTTTTAATATGCCTATCAGTTATTCCGGCATCAATGATGAGCACTCAACTGTTAGAAAAAATGCCGGTGTTTTTGATGTAAGCCACATGGGTGAATTTATTTTGAAGGGCGATAAAGCACTTGATTTGATACAGCGTGTAACGAGCAATGATGCTTCAAAACTTACTGCCGGAAAAGCGCAATATAGTTGCCTCCCAAATGAAGCAGGTGGTATCATTGATGACCTGATCGTGTATTGTATTGAAGAAAATAAAGTGTATATGCTTGTGGTAAATGCTTCCAACATTGAAAAAGACTGGGCCTGGATTTCTGAACACAATACAGAAAATGCAGAAATGCATAATATTTCTGATAAAACCTGTTTGCTGGCAATACAAGGCCCGAATGCTACAAAAATGTTGCAACCTCTAACCGATGTTGACATTTTAAACATGAAATATTACACTTTTGTAAAAGGGAAATTTGGAGGGGTTGATAATGTGCTCATCAGTGCAACAGGATATACTGGTTCGGGTGGAATAGAAATTTATTTCGAAGACAAAGACGACAATGCAAATATTATCTGGAGTAAAATTTTTGAAGAAGGAACGCCCAAAGGATTAAAACCTATTGGCCTCGCTGCCCGGGATACGCTGCGGCTTGAAATGGGTTATTGTCTTTATGGAAATGACATTGACGACACAACAACTCCATTTGAGGCAGGACTCGGCTGGATTACAAAATTTACGAAAGAT
>JBQCFO010000563.1:0-4022 GCA_051959055.1 Ginsengibacter sp.
CTGAAGGCAGGATCATTAATAATGGTTAAAGTATTCTCTTTTGCTTTGTGCGGATCTGCAATTCTGCCTAAAAAGGATTCGACTATTTTCGGATCTACTTCTATTATCTTATTGGGCACTTCGCCGTGAGCAAAGTGATGCATGCTTTGAATCGCTTTTTCTGTAGGCGCCTCTACCAGGCAAAAGGCTGTTTTCCTTTTTTCATCAAACCAGTAAGTCAATCCACGGCATTGAAACTGGTCCTGAATTCTCAAATCCTTCTGGTGTAATTGTGCTACTATTTCTGCTGTTACCATTTCAGAAACATCATGACGATCCATGTAAATAGGCATAAAATAAAATATTAAATGACCATCAAAAATTTCTGAATAAATTTAAGCGTTATTTTATAATAATCAACTTTTTTATGACAATAAACAAACAAATAAGGCCAATTTCTATTTTTAATCTAACAGGCTGGAATAAGTAGAAAAGCATTTGCGCGGAAACTGAAATAAAAAAGCATTTGCGCGGGAACTCACCACCCAAAATAATTTTTCGCATTATTGTAACAAATATTCTGAATGATCTTTCCAGTCCATTCAATATCGTTTGGCAGTTCTCCATTTTCAATTTCTTCACCAAATAGATTGCATAAAATTCTCCGGAAATATTCGTGTCTCGGATATGAAAGAAAGGATCTGGAATCAGTAAGCATTCCAACAAAGCGGCTGAGCAAACCCATATTTGATAAGGCATTGATTTGTTTGGTCATTCCATCTCTCTGATCCAAAAACCACCATGCTGAACCAAATTGAATTTTTCCCGGAAACGTTCCATCGTTAAAATTGCCAACCATGGAAGCGACCAAAGCATTGTCTGAAGGATTCAAATTATAAATAATGGTTTTGGTCAATTGATTACTTGCATCAAGGTTGCGCAAAAATTTTACCATTGATTTTCCCTGCTGGTAATCACCAATAGAATCCCAGCCGGTATCCGGCCCTGATTCTTTTAACTTTCTTAGATTATTATTTCTAAAAGCGCCAATATGAAATTGTTGAATCCATCCTTTTTCCCAATCCCAAATCGCAAAAACCTGTAGCATAGCAGATTTGAATTTCAAATTTTCTTCTTGTGAAACTTCGCTGCCAGCTCGGATCTTATTAAAAACAGAATTGATCTCCTCATCGGTATATTCCTCAGCATACATATATTCTAATCCATGATCTGAAACAGAACAACCCATTGATGCAAAGAAATCATGTCGCTGTTTCAAAGCATTTAAATAAGTTTGAAAAGAAGTAATTCCAATGCCACTTATTGTTTCTAATTTTTTTACATAAAGATTGAAAGCAGCAGCATCGTCCACATTCATTGCTTTATCAGGGCGAAACGCCGGAAGAATTTTTATTTCAAAATTGTCGTCTTTTATTTTTTGGTGATATTCTAAAGAATCAGTTGGATCGTCTGTTGTGCAAACAACTCTTACTTTCATTTTGCGAAGCAGGTTGCGGACAGAATATTCTTTTGTTTGCAATTTTTTTGTGCATTGATCATAAATTTTTTTTGCACTTTGAGGATTAAGTATTTCATGCACATCAAAATATCTTTGCAGTTCGAGGTGTGTCCAATGATACAAGGGATTTCGCAAAGTGTAGGGAACCGTTTCCGCCCATTTTTCAAACTTTTCATAATCACTTTTATCTCCGGTGCAATAACTCTCATCTATACCATTTGTGCGCATTCCACGCCATTTATAATGATCGCCATATAGCCATATCTGGGTTAGATTTTCAAAATTAATATCATTGGCAATTTGCTCCACCGGAAGGTGGCAATGATAATCTATGATGGGCATTTTTGAAGCAAAATCATGATATAATTTTTTTGCTGTTTCGGATTCAAGTAAAAAATTTTCGTCTAAAAATGGTTTCATATTTTTTGGGTAAGTTATTATTATTTGATTGCTGTAATCTTCAACCTTCAACCTTCAACATTGAACCATCATCCTTCAACTTTCACAAGCTCACTCCCCTTTTCCAGGGAATAAAATCATTTTGCTTATGACGTACAGCAGCAACTTCAACTTCTCCGCTTGCTACTTTTATCACATAATCTAAAATTCGTTCTCCTGCCTGCTCAATTGTTTCTTCACCTTCTATAATTGTTCCGGTATTGATGTCGATAATATCAGGCATTTTATTAAATAAAGCCGTATTGGTTGAAAGCTTTATCACTGGCGTGATGGGGTTTCCTGTAGGTGTTCCGAGACCAGTAGTAAACAAAACAATGTTGGCTCCCGAGCCAACTTCGGCGGTGGTACTCTCTACATCATTGCCAGGTGTACAAAGTAAATTTAATCCAGGTTCTGTAACCATTTCAGGATAATCCAACACATCTGTAACCGGCGACGTACCTCCTTTTTTTGCAGCTCCGGCAGATTTAATTGCATCAGTAATTAATCCGTCTTTTATATTTCCGGGAGAAGGATTCATATCAAAACCAGAGCCAACCGCCATCGCTCTTTCATTGTATGTTTTCATTAATTCGCCAAAGCGGATTGCAGTCTCTGTTGTAACCGAACGGTCGCTCAGATTTTGTTCAACTCCGCACAGTTCCGGGAATTCAGAAAGTATTACAGAACCGCCTAAAGCAACAAGAAGATCCGATGTGTAGCCTATTGCAGGATTAGCAGAAATTCCGCTAAAGCCATCACTGCCACCACATTCAAGCCCAATTGAAAGTTTACTTAATGGGGCTGGTTTCCTTTCCATCCTATTTGCCTGAACCAAACCGGCAAATGTTTGTTTGATTGCTTTTGAAATTAAATCAGATTCTCTTCCAATTTGTTGTTGTTCTAAAATGTATAATGGCTTTGAAAAATTTTTATCACGCTTTTTTATTTCTTCCTGTAATATTCCAACCTGGGCATTTTGACAACCAAGGCTTAAAACCGTTGCTCCTGCTACGTTTGAATGCGTGATATATCCTGCAAGCAAACCACATAATGCTTGCGCATCCTCTCTGGTACCACCACAGCCACCTTCGTGTGATAAAAATTTAATTCCATCTACATTGTGAAACACTCTTTGTTTTTTAATTTCTTCAGTTTGAACTGAAGTATCTGCACTTAAAAGCTCATCTATATTTTTGCCTTCCTTATAAAGATCAACGAGTTTGGAAACTTCTGCTTTTTTGTTTTGATTTCTTCCATACCCGAGTTCATTTACCAATGCTTCACGTAAGACTTCTATATTTCTGTTCTCGCAAAAAACCATAGGAATTACCAGCCAATAATTGGCAGTTCCTACTTTTCCATCTGAACGGTAAAATCCATTGAAAGTTTTGTTCGTGAATTTTGAAACGTCAGGTTTGCGCCATTCCAGTTTTCTTTCTCCTACTTCAAATCCATTCGCAGCGTGCTTTACATTCGAGGTAGTAATTCTCCCACCTTTAGGAATAAATGTTTGTGCTTTGCCAACCAATACGCCATACATCATTAATTTATCACCTGGTTGCATATCTTTTATCACAAATTTATGCTTTGCCGGAACCCGGTCAATCAACGTGTATTCAGTACCGTTATATGATACTTTTTCATTTATGGAAAGATCAGTTAATGCGACCAGTACATTATCATCAGGATGAACTTTGGTTACTTTATGATTCATTGGGAATGAATATTTTTTGGGGATGAATTTCTTTTAAAGTTGCTTTCATTCCTTTAGTTATTATACTATTCAAATTGTGCGTTACTGTTTGCAGGAAACCGGGAAGCCGGGTAAGATTGTAATCCCACATCGATTCATTTTTCAAAATCTCATTTACAATGGCATCCACAGGCTTTTCATTCCATAAATGATAAAAGTTTCCGGCCATTTCATCTTCTATCAAATAAGATTCTCCATTAAACTCGCCATAAAAATTGTTACCCTTTTGTTTTGCTGCTTTCATAAAATAAAGGTAAGCTGCAAATCCCAAAGCAAATAATTGAGGCACTTCGTTATTGTTTTTATAATAATTTATTAACAGCGGAATGC
>JBQCFO010000564.1:0-3271 GCA_051959055.1 Ginsengibacter sp.
ACTCCAGTTTGAGGGAGTAATCGTATACACCGCTGAGAATGCCTGGTTTACCTGTTGTGTAACCTCTTTCTTGCAGGAAGAAAAAATAAACATTGCGATCGCAGAGAATAAAAATATTCTTTTCATAAATAGGGTTTTAAAAATTAAAATTGAATAAATGATTGAGTCACAAGAATAAGACAAATTTTATTCCTGATCGTTTAAATTAACTTTTTGAAATGAAGAGATTGTAAAGAGAAAACAATGTGATGGGTAAAAAGTTCTACTAATGAAAAAATATTACAAACTAATACAAATTCCCGATTCCTTCATCAACTTCTGAAACATACTCTGTGCTTAATTTAGAAGGCGCCAAGATCAAAAATTATAAATTTTAGCACACATTTTGCGGCATATTTAGAAACATGAATTATGCTGCTTAAAGCAACTGCGAGTATTTATATTTATTAAACTTTTCATTTAAAAATGAACATGAACAGGAAATTTGTAGCTCCTCTTACCAAAAAAATGATTCTAAAATTGACACAGCTTTGTTCACTAGATGCATCTTCCACTTCGGGAGTCGACAATTTTGAATTTTACCTCGGACAATTGTATAAAGAGGGAATTCTGCACATTAAAAAGCAGTTTGAAAATGGCGTGTTTATTTTTTTTATTTCAATAACTGAAACGGGAAAAGAACTGTTGAAAAAAAGTGAGCTTTCTATGCAAACCGCCCGTTAATTTATCTAATTCACTTTATGTTTGGAAGGATTTAGATCAAATAAGATCTTAGGATATTTCTTTGTTTACTGCAAATTGGAATTTTAAGAATCAGTTTTGGCATTGAAGTAAAAAATTCATGTTAGCTTTTATTAAAATCCAAAATAAATGTAGTTCCATTATTCAGAACGCTTTCAACATGCATACTGGCTTTATGCGATTGAAAAATTCCATAGGCGGCAGACAATCCCAAACCGATTCCATTCTTTTTCATCGTAAAAAAGGGTTCAAAGATTTTAGAGAGATTTTCCTTAGGAATCCCTTTGCCATTATCTTTTATAAATACACGGTATTTGTCGCGGACTTCATTTACAATCACTGATAATTCGCCCTTATCTTTTTCCATCGCTTCAATAGCATTTACAAGAATGTTTGAAAAGGCAATTTGTAATTTTGATTTATCTGCAAAAACATACAGTGGCGAAGGAATGTAGGTTCTTTTAAGGGTAATATTTTGCAATTTAATCCGGTCACCTGCCACCGACAAACTTTCTTCCAGCATGTCCTGGAGTGAATGTTTCTCAAAAACCAAATCCAAAGTTTTCGTAGATTCCAGCAAATCCGTAATCATCTGGTTAATACGGATACTGTTGCGTTGTATAATATTTATGAGGCCTTTTTGATAAATGTCCTCTTCATTTTGTATTTCCAGATTTTCTGCAGAAAGCTGGATATTATTCAAGGGATTCCTGATTTCATGAGCCAGAATCCTTACCAGCCTTTCATTAGCCGCCAGTTTAGCGGATTGCAAATTTATTTGCTCCGCTTTTTTAATATTGGTGATATCATGAATAATTCCATGTAGCAGATTTTGCCCAACTGAATTTGATTCTGATAAAACCGACAAAATACAAACCCTTTTTTCTTTGTGCTTGCTTTCTATTTCTATTTCAAGTTCAAAAACATTGTTATTACTATCCAGAATTGATTTTATCTTTTCCCTGGTTGCGACATCAGGAATAAAATCATATAAATTCATATGCTCCAGTTCGCGGCAGTTGCATGCCAAAAGATTGCAGGCAGCGTGGTTTACCTCCTTAAATGATAAATGCATGTCGGCAATAAATAATGAATCTTTAGAGCCGGCAAAAAGATTGCGGTATTTATTCTCACTTTCTTTAATCGCTTTCAATGAAGCAGCCCTGTCAAGAGAATAGCGGATACATCTTTCGAGCTTTTCGCTGTTTAGTTCAGATTTTATTACATAATCTGTAGCGCCATTTTTCATTGCCTCGATGTCGATGGCCTTATTCCCTTTACCGGTTAATAAAATAACAGGTCTGTCACATTGTTGATGGGTCACCTCTTTCAGCAAATCCAAACCGGTTTTATTTCCTAATTTGTAATCAACAAAATAAATATCATGAGCGCCGGATTTTATTTCCTTTACTGCTACAGTATAGCTATTGCACCAGGCAGTTATAAACTTAGTGCCACTAATCTCTTTCAGATAATTGGAAATAATAAAATAGTCGTCTTCATCATCATCAATAATCAGAATTTTGATTTGTCGTTGCGTAAGCATATTGAAACAGAATATAATTATTGAAGAAATTGCGGCAAAATTAATACAAAAACACTTCCTTTGTTTTCAATTCCTTTTGCATAAAAAATTCCTTTGTGCAGTTTAATTATTTTATCACAAACAGCGAGTCCGATTCCATTACCCGGATAAGAAGATTGCCCATTTAAACGTACAAAAGGTTTCAAAATCCGACCTGCGTCTTCCTCATTGAAACCGATTCCATTGTCTTCAAATTTAATTTTATAAAACACATTTTCAGAAGACAAATTAAACTTTATTTTTTCGTCTTCTGTCAATAATATGGCTGAGATCCTTATTTCTGCTACCTGGCCTTCAGGTTGAAACTTTACTGCATTATCAATGATGTTTTTAAACACTAATTTGAAATATGAAGGGTCGCCATAGATCGCCGGCAAGGCAGAAACATGAATGGAAGTTGGATTTATTTGCCATTGTGCAGATGATGTTTCTAAAACACCATTGAGAATTTCATTTAAATCACACATTTTAAAATCAATACCTGCTTCGATTTCTGATAAGGTTGATAAATCATCAATCAAAGACTGCATAGACAAAACATTTTTTTGAATTCTCGAAATGCAGGATAATGCTTCTTCGTTTAGCTCTTTTCCGGCAAGCTCCACAAGTCTTTCGGTAAAAGTGATTAATTTTCTGAGTGGAGCTTTTAGATCGTGAGAAGCAATATAAATAAATTCATCTTTTCCTTTTTTACAGCAATCCAAATCATAAGCTGTTTGCTCCAGTTCTTTTTCCAATTCTGTAATTCTTTGGTCAGATAGCCGGTTTTCTGTACTCATTTATATATATTTGTGATTCACACTATCCTAATGATTAATGAATGATAAAAGTAAAGATTTTAATTATTGATGACGAAGAAGATTTCTGCATGATTATGAAAAGCTATTTTGAAAGAAAAGGGATGGAAGTTTTTCTCGCTTTCAATTTAACAGACGGATTAAATTC
>JBQCFO010000565.1:0-4779 GCA_051959055.1 Ginsengibacter sp.
TATTACCGGCAGCACCCGCATGAAAAGCGGCACTGCGCAAAAGATGGTTTTGAACATGATCTCTACAACAGCTATGATCCAATTGGGCAGAGTGGAAGATAATAAAATGGTAAACATGAAGCTAACGAATCAGAAGATTGTAAAAAGAGGCACACGAATGCTCATGGAAAAAACCGGAATAAAAGATGAAGCTGCAGCAGAGGCTTTGTTATTAAAATATAACGGGGTAAAAAAGGCCATGGAGCATTTTAAATAAAATGCTCTGCCTGGATTTTAATTTCTGGGAAACGAAAAAACCGGCTATTTCTTCATTTGCTGGAGAAGATATTGAGAGGCCATATAAAGACAAACCTGCTTGTACTATAAATGCAAGCAGGTTTGTCAATAAAAATTACTACTTCTTTCCGGTAAACAAATCGCCTTTAGAAACCACTTTCACTTTATCGCCGTCTTTTAAAGTTTTGGAAACGACATCATAAGGGCCTGTAACCACTTCGTCTCCTTCTTTTAGCCCCTCTGTTATTTCTATATAATTAATATCCTGGATGTCTGTTTTTACTTTTTGTTTTTTTACTTTTCCATCTGGCTGTACTACAAAAACCACAATATCTAAATCATTAGCTCCTGCATTATTGTTGATATTTGTTTGATTGTTTGCAGTTGCACTGATCTTATTTCCGCTTGAATCATTTTTTTCACGCGTTGTCACCGCATTGATAGGAATAGATAAAACATTGGTATGTGTCTTCGTCTGGATGTCAGCACTGGCGCTCATTCCCGGCCTGAAAGGAAATCTCTTTTTATGGGTAGTATCAATCAGATCTTTATAAGAAGCCGGATTTAAACGGATATACACTTTATAATTCGTAACATCTGTACTGGTATTTGTCAAATCACTTGCTGCGGAAGCGCCATTATTGCTGCTGGCGATTTGTGTTACCACACCGGTAAATTTTCTATCATTATAGGCATCCACTTCAATCGTGGCGCTATCTCCAAGCCTTACTTTCGGAATATCATTTTCGCCAACATCGACACGTACTTCAATTTTACTCATGTCAGCAATACGCATCATTTCTGTACCTGCCATCATGGAACTTCCCACAACTCTTTCACCTTTTTTCACACTTAATAAAGAAACAATTCCATCCATTGGCGCTCTCAACGTAGCCAGGCTGATATCCTTATCTGCTTTTTGCAATGCGGCCTGTGCACTTTGTACAGATGCAAAACTACCCTTTACTCCGGCTTTAGCTGCATTCAAATTTGCCTGTGCAGTTTTATAAGCCGCATCGGCTGTATTGAATTCATTCCTGGAAATTACTTTATCATCATACAATTGCTTCTGCATATCGTATGTTTTTTTCGCCTGATCCAATTGCGCTTCCAGTGCCCCAAGCGAAGCCTGCGCATCAGCCATTTGGGCTTGCTGCTGATTTACAATAGCCGCTGCCTGATCTCTTTGTGTGAGATAAATATCGCCGTAAATTTTTGCGAGTACCTGCCCTTTCTTTACACTATCGCCCTCTGCCACATCAAGTTCTACAATTTCTCCCGATATATCCGGGCTTAATTTTACTTCCACTTCCGGATATATTTTGCCACTCGCATTTACTGTTTCTACAATAGTCCTGCGCGCTACTTTTTCTGATGTTACTTTTATTCCTTCATCTTTTCCAATTACACCGGTTTTCTTTAGAATGATTAAGAGTACAATCAGTATAACTAAACTAATGATGATCCATTTAAGCGTTTTATTCATGTTTTCCCGTTTGTTATTTTTTTATTTTCTTCCTTTATTTTTTTATTACAACCTGATGCCTTGTCCTTTATAATATTCCAATACTTTCATTTTGAAAACATAATCAAATTGGTTTAGAGCATATTGAAGTTTGGCAGTAAATAAACTATTCTGATTCGTAACCAATTCAAGGGTTCCAATCATCCCGATCGTATATCTTTTTAAAGTATAATCATACGTTTTTTGCGCCGCCTCTACCGCTTTTTCTGATGAAGTAAATTTAGCAAGAGCGACCACAGCGGCATTATATGCCTGGTAAATATTTTGTTTCAAAGTTTTGTTATCCAGGTCTTGCTGAAACTCCAGGTTTTTTATATTGATTTGTGATCTTTGCAAATTTCCTTTTGCCTGCCACCCGTTAAATATAGGAATAGAAATACTGAGCCCGACAGATTGTCCAAAGTTATTATTGAACTGCGTCCCAAACGGATCTGAGGTAATGTAACCACTCTTAACCCCATTTTTATAGACAGGCCGCTGCACATCAATCACATTGCCAGAATTATCGGTTACTACCAATCCGCTTGGCGCGTACCCGGTAAATACCTGTGTAAATTGAGGTGTGCGAAAATAACCATAACTGGATCCCAACGATCCAAAAGCAGAAATAACAGGATAAAGCATGCCTTTAGCTGCAAGCCTGTTTTTTTCAGCAGCTTTCAGATTGTATTCATTCATTTTTTGCTGCGGCTGATTGGCTAAGGCAGAGGCATATACATCTGCTGGTTGCAAATCGCCTATAGGCATAACCGGAATTTGTTCCATTGCCGGCTCCGCAATTTCAAAAGATTCGGCTGCGTCAATATTCATATACGCCTTCAATACATATTTTGCCTGAGCCACGTTCCCTGTCGCGCTGATTAAGTTTGCGGTATCATTTGCCAATTGGGATTCAAGTTCTGTCGCATTAAATTCGGCCATTGAGCCGGCGTTTACCTGTTTATACACCAGGTCTAATTGTGCCCTGGATTGCTTCACCTGCACTTCAGCTATCTGCTCCTGTTCGCGGGCCAGCAATATCTGCAGATAGGAATTTGCAACTGTCAATGCGATATCATTTTTCAACTTATCAGTTGCGGCATTCGCAGCCATCACAGACCATTGATTGGCAAGAATCGTATTCTTTTTTGAAAACCAGTTAAAGATTTGAACACTTGTTTGAAGGTTTACATTTACCGAAAAATAGTTTTGATTTTCCAAAATACCGGTTGAAGGATTTTTGGATTTACAATAACTGAGGCCGTCACTATTAGTGAGATTCAGATTTGGAATTTGGGAAAGCCTGCTTTCTTTATACGTAATCGCAGCAAGGTCGGCCTGTAAAGCGGTTTGCTTCACAGAAATATTATTTTCCATAGCGTATTGCACACATTCATATAATGTCCATTTTTTTTGAGTAAACCCGGCCGCCGATAAGAAAATAAAAAAGACCAGTAGTTTGATTTTTATACACATAAAACAAAAATAATGATTTGAATGTTTTCTCTGATAACAGATGGATAAGTGGTAAATATAAATCATGCCGAAGATAATATGCTTTGAAATTTGTTTGAATTAATGAGAAAGATTTATTTTAAAAGAGCGAGTCCACCATAGCCATTCACTGTTCGGTTAACCGTGTGGTGTTATTATTTCTATTTTTTGCTGAATTTTTTATGAAAAAGAAAATAAGAATCCTGATTATTTCTTTGTTTGCTGTCACTAAATTCACCAAACAATATTGACATTATTTTATTCTCAAGATAACAATAGGTCAGCGGAAATACCCGGATGTCATAAAAATTTCCGTTGCTTCAATATGATTTGCTATTATACCTGCAGTTTACCTATTTCACTCCACTAAATCCCCTCTCCAGATCTTCAATAATATATTGCGGATCTTCGAGGCCCACATACATTCTCAGTTTCCTTTGTTCTTTGTTATTGGCATCGAAATCCTCTTCTTTTACAGAAGCACAATTTGGCATAATCAAAGATTCATAACCGCCCCAGCTCACAGCCATAATGATGTGCTGCAGGCTCTCGCAAAATAGCTCTATCTTTTTTATTGAATCTGTTTTGAGATAAAATGAAAATAATCCGCAGGCGCCATCCATTTGTTTTTTTGCAAGATCATACTGAGGAAAATCTTTGTCAAAAGGAAACGTAAGATCTTCCACTTCTTCATGGCTTTTTAAATAGTTTACGATGATCTGTGTCGTTTCAGAAATTCGTGTAAGCCTTAGCTGCAGCGTTCTCAAGCCGCGTATCAGCAGCCATGCGTTAAAAGGAGTAGTGCCAATTCCCATGTTCATATATTCACTGCTGAAGATTTTTTTTACCATTGCTTTGGTTCCGCTCAACACGCCAGCCACTACATCGCTGTGCCCGTTGATATATTTTGTTGCGCTTTGTAATGTAAGGTCAATGCCGAGTTGTATCGGCCTTTGGTATAACGGCGTGCAATAACTGTTATCACAAATGGTAACGATTTTTTTTGATCGTGCCAGTTTTGCGACAGCCTCAAGATCCTGAAGGTAAAAGGTCCAGCTATTGGGCGATTCCAGGTAAATAAGCGTAGTATTGGGCTGAATCGCTTTTTCAAAATTTTCAATGTTTCTGCCATCCACATACGTAACAGTTACATTGAATCTTGGCAAAACATTATTGAACATTTTTTGGGCCCACGTATAAGGCTTGTCAACAGAAATAATGTGATCACCGCTTTTGATATTGGCAAAGACAGCGGTGAAAATTGCCGCAGCGCCACTGTTAAAAACCAGGCAATCTTCAGCACAATCAAGCGCAGCAAGCTTTTGCGATAAAATCTGTACGGTTGGGTTGATACCACGGCTGTAAAGATATCGCGATGATTCATTTTCTAAAGCATCTCTGAAATCGTCAACTTTCTTAAAAGCAAAGTTGCTGGTTTGCATAATAGGAGGCGCGATAGCATTAAAATAATCTTCGCGGTCTTCGCCTAATTCGTTTAAAATGTT
>JBQCFO010000566.1:0-12571 GCA_051959055.1 Ginsengibacter sp.
GAATTTTATACAGCAATGGGCAAAAGGCCTGTGCTTACTATTGTGCGCCAATCATCGACAGGCCACGCTACCAACATCATTGGCGGACTTGCGGTTGGAATGGAAAGTACTTTATTTCCTATTTTGGTGTTGGCTTCCGGCATTTATTTATCCTATTACTGTGCAGGTTTGTATGGCGTAGCGATTGCATCGGCCGGAATGATGGCGACAACAGCCATGCAATTAGCCATTGACGCATTTGGACCTATTGCAGATAATGCCGGCGGAATTGCAGAGATGTGCGAGCTGCCAAAAGAAGTTCGTGAAAGAACCGACATTCTTGACGCCGTGGGAAATACCACAGCGGCTACGGGAAAAGGTTTTGCCATTGCATCTGCAGCGCTAACTTCTCTTGCTTTATTTGCTGCATTTGTAGGTATCGCCAAAATTGACGGCATTGATATTTATCGGGCAGATGTATTGGCAGGTTTATTTGTTGGCGCCATGATTCCATTTATTTTTTCTTCCCTTGCGATACGTGCGGTAGGCGAAGCAGCCATGGCGATGGTAGAAGAAGTTCGCCGTCAATTCCGCACCATTCCGGGAATTATGGAAGGAAAAGGGAAACCTGAATATCAAAAATGTGTGGCCATTTCAACCAATGCTTCTATCAGAAAAATGATGTTGCCGGGAGCAATCGCTTTGCTTTCCCCGGTGATTATCGGGTTTATTTTTGGCCCTGAAGTGCTTGGAGGATTTCTTGCAGGCGCAACAGTAAGCGGGGTATTGATGGGAATTTTTCAAAACAACGCCGGCGGCGCATGGGATAACGCAAAAAAATCTTTTGAAAAAGGCGCTTTGATCAATAATGAAACTCATTACAAAGGTTCAGAGCCGCATAAAGCTTCCGTAACCGGTGATACCGTGGGCGATCCGTTTAAAGATACTTCAGGCCCAAGCATGAATATTTTAATCAAATTAATGAGTATTGTGTCTTTGGTAATCGCTCCTACCCTTGCGCATAATTTTCAAAATAAAATAAATAAAGAACGCCAGATCAAAATTGAAACGCTGAACAATATGAACAGGCTTTCCGCTGCAGAGCAAGCTCCAAATAAAAATGTCTGGACATTAAGCACACCTCCGGGAACGGACAATGCCGCAAGTGAAAAAGAGATCAAAAAATTTATAGATGTTTTGGAAGAAGATCACCTGGTGAAAGCCAATACTTTTTCTGTAGCTGTAGCAAAAGGAGAACTTTATATTGATGGAGAAATACAACCTCAGGCTGTAAAAAATAAATACAGTAGTTATATTCAAAAAACAGGTGATTTTATTACAAAAGAATCGAAGCAATAAAAATAGTTTACAGCATTTTTTTTTTAGAAATGAAGAATCAAATGGTTCTTCATTTTTTTTTAATTAATTGAAGGCCCTTTTTCAGTAAAGCACCAAATAATTGAATTTTCGATTTTTCCGGATTTTGACTAATAAAAAACAATAGTAAAATAAAAAGCTTATCATTACTTTCATGTTATTAAAAAAATATCATGAAAATAAAATACGGCTTATTTTTAATCTTCACGACTTTCATTTCCTGCATGGCCCAACAAAAAGAAGAAAAGCCAAAACAAATTCCCATCATTGGTACATGGAAACTCATTACCGGAACGCTGATAGACAAAAACGATACTACAGTAACAGATTACACAAAAAATATGTCGTTTATTAAAATTAATAATTACAATCATTTTGCTTTTTTGCAACATGATCTCGACAAAGGAAAAGATACGTCAACTGCTGTTTATATTTCTGGTGGTGGCGCTTATTCTTTGAAGGATAGTATTTATACAGAACACCTGGAATACTGCAGCGACAGGCAATGGGAAGGAAACGATTTTGATTTTACCATTAGCATTAAGAATGATACACTCATACAAAAAGGAATTGAAAAAGTCGAAAGCGCCGAAGTCAACAGGTTGAATATTGAGAAGTATGTAAGAGTGAAGCGTTGAAGGTTGAAGGTTCAATGTTGAAGATTCAATGTTGGAAAAGCCCTGAAAGGGCGATATCTTTTAGCATATGGCAACCTCCTATGAATATCGTTGAAGGTCGTAGGTTCAAAGTTCTTTCTTCAAAATTTTATTTACTTCATCGGCATTATTCATCGTTAGCAAATGTCCTGCTCCTTTTATAATATACTCGGGGTTTTTAATGTATCTTAACGGAAAAATGTGATCTTTTGTTCCATGAATATGCACAACATGTTCGGGACTCCATTCGTTTTTCCAGTTTACAACTTCATTCAGCGCAAAATCAGTGTATTGCTGATTGATATTTTTGCGGTATTCCCTCAATAATTGTTTTTGCTCTTCGGTTTCCACACCAAGATTATAATTTTCTATTGGTTCCAGAATTTTATAAGGACGTAAGGGAACGATTCTGGTCAAATGTAAGGCAGCAGTAAGTTTCATAAAGAACGGTAGTTCATACCGATTACGGATGCTTGACATTAAAATAACTTTTTCTACAGGAATCAGTTTTGCAATTTCAATAGCCATCATTCCGCCAAAAGATAATCCGATCAGTATTGGATTTGGAAAAACAATTTCCTGTCGCAATCTTTCCGCATAAGAGGCAAGAGTTTCATTTTTTTCCGGAATTTTCCATTGAATAAAATGAACGTCATTATCTCCAAAATCAAGTTTTGAAAAAACCCGCTCATCTGCGCCGAAACCACTTATGATATAAATGTGTTTCATTCAGCAAACTTACTTAACAAAAACTCATCCTATTTTTTGGGCAAAACATAATTCTCCACATCTTCAGGAGTAATTGTTTTTCCTGAAAGAATGATCAATCTTTCTACCACATTCCTCAACTCACGTACATTTCCGGTCCATTTGTATTTCTGTAAAAGATCTACCGCTTTCTTATCAATTGATTTTTTTGGTTGGCCATATTCTGCAGCCACATCTTCCAGAAAGCGATCAATCAATAAAGGAATATCAGAAGCGCGTTCATTCAAAGTAGGAACATGCAAAATAATTACGCCAAGCCGGTGATATAAATCCAACCTGAAATTTTTATTTTCCACTTCTTTTAAAAGATCTTTATTTGTAGCGGCAATCACACGAACATCCACATTGATATCTCTGTCGGCCCCCACCCTCGTTATCTTTCCTTCCTGTAAGGCACGCAAGACTTTTGCCTGCGCGCTCAGGCTCATATCGCCGATTTCATCCAAAAATAAAGTGCCCCCGCTGGCTTGCTCAAATTTTCCGATACGTTGTTTTACTGCAGAAGTAAAGCTTCCCTTTTCATGTCCGAATAATTCACTTTCAATTAATTCACCTGGAATGGCCGCACAGTTTACTTCTACCATAGCACCATTTGAACGTGCGCTTTTTTGGTGAATCCACCTTGCTACTAATTCTTTACCAGCGCCATTTTCACCGGTTATCAATACCCTGGCCTCTGTAGGCGCTATCTTTTCAATCGTATCTTTTATTTGCCGGATCGGAGCGGATTCTCCAACCATATCCTGAACCTTTGCCACCTTTCGTTTCAGCACTTTTGTTTCGGCTACCAGTGTTGTTTTGTCCATTGCATTGCGAAGGGTAATCAACATACGGTTCAAATCAGGTGGCTTTGAAATATAATCATAAGCCCCTTTCTTTACTGCTTCCACAGCAGTTTCAATATTTCCATGGCCGCTGATAATGATAATCGGAACTTCCGGATTAATTTCTTTTGCTTTTTCCAAAAATTCTATTCCGTCAAGTTTGGGCATTTTGATATCACAAAGAACCAGGTCATAATTTTTGCCTCTGAACTTACTCAGTCCTTCTTCGCCATCAGATGCTTCATCAATTTTATACCCCTCAAACCCGAGGATTTCCGTCAAAGTTTTTCTAATCGCTTTTTCATCATCAATTATCAGAATAGAAGGCATGTTTTTATTATTTTATTATTTTATCATTGTTGACAGTTATCAGTTTTGAGCATTTAGCTTCGGGCATTCACATACAAAAGCAGTTTTTAAATTCAGTAAACCTAGAAATAACCAATGTTTCCATTTTCACATTTTCAAATTAGAACATTTTTCCATTAGCACATTAGCACATTATTCCATCATCAAATACGCTTTTATAAATCCATCTAATTCACCATCCATTACAGGGCCCACATTTCCAACTTCATAATCAGTCCTATGATCTTTGATCATTTTATAAGGATGAAATACATAACTGCGTATCTGGCTCCCCCATTCTATTTTTTTCTTAGCAGAATTATTGATATCTAATTGTTCCTGCCTTTTGCGCATTTCTTCTTCATACAAACGGCTTTTCAACATTGCCATTGCTTTTTCACGGTTTTCGCCCTGAGTACGTGCCTGCTGACATTCTACAATAATTCCTGATGGCTTGTGAGTCAGTCGTACAGCCGTTTCTACCTTATTTACATTTTGTCCGCCGCTTCCGCCGCTTCTGAAAAAAGCCCATTCCACATCTGCCGGACTCACTTTTATTTCTACAGAATCGTCTATCAACGGATAAACATAAACGCTGGCAAAACTGGTGTGCCTGCGCGCATTGCTGTCGAAAGGAGAAATGCGCACCAAACGATGAACGCCGCTTTCTGCTTTTAAAAATCCATAAGCAAACGGCCCGTCAAATTGTAAGGTAGCGCTTTTAATTCCGGCGCCATCACCTTCCTGGTAATCCAATTCGGTTACGCTCCAGCGTTGTTTTTCACCATACATTCTGTACATGCGCAAAAGCATTTCTGCCCAATCCTGGCTTTCGGTGCCCCCCGCCCCGCTGTTGATTTGCAGGATAGCAGGCATTTCATCTTCCGGCTTATTCAGCGTGCTTTTAAATTCAGCTTCCTCCGTTGCTTTCACTGCTGCATCATAAGCTTCTTTCACTTCTTCTTCAGTTGCTTCACCTTCTTTCCAAAAATCAAAAAGCACTGCAAAATCTTCAACTTTTGTTTTTACATCTGTATAAAGATCGAGCCAGTATTCATCCACTTTCATGGATTTCAGAATGGTTGTTGCGCGCTTGCTGTCGTCCCAAAAACCGGGAGAAAGAGAAAGCTGCTTGTCGTTATTTATTTTTTGCTCACGATTCTCAACGTCAAAGAAACCTCCTCAAAACCAGTAAACGGTCTCTCAAATCTTTTAGTAATTCTATAGTCATAGTGGCAAATATAATAATGATAGTGTAATGAACTGAACTTTTAAGTGGCAATGTTATCTTAAAAAGAAATAGTTGATAAGTCTCTTTGTATTGAAGCCAGTAATCGAACATCTGCCAGTGCTCTCTGGGGGAAACAACTCTTTTTTCAATTTTCAAAAGATGCATTATTTTCTGAATAGCGGAATGTTTCTACCAGATATTGAAGAGCAAAAAACATTTTATAATGGAATCATAAAACTAAAATTGAACGGCAATTCTAAAAGTTTTTTAACCTGCCAAAACGGTTTTGGGCACTGACTTTGTGAAAAAAAGAAAAAAAGAAACATTATGAAAAGACTAGTATTAATGTTGATAGGCATCGCAGGTTTTTCTACTGCGTTTATTAGTTGTACCAAAGATCCGATCAGCAATTTGAGCAATGATGAATCACGGATTTATATTACCGATCATGATTCTACAGTAAATTTTAGCAATTATAAAACTTTTAGTATTTCCGATTCGGTAGCGGTGATTGATAACCAAAATTCCAGCCGTGAATTAACTGCATCTGACCAGGCGTATATTGATGCCGTAACGAAATATATGAATCAGGCGGGCTATCAAATGGTTTCTAAAAATGCTTCTCCTGACCTGGGCGTAGATGTAAACCATATCATTAATAACACTACCGGCGTGAGTAGCTATGGTGATTATTGGGGCGATTACGGCGGGTATTGGGATCCTTATTATTGGGGGTATCCTGATTATGGATATTATATTCCTTATGCATACAGTGTTTATCAGATCAAGGAAGGCGCCATGTCTGTTGATCTGCTGGATTTAAAAAATGCTTCTTCAAATCATAAGATCAATGTAATCTGGACAGGCTTGATTCGTGGCCCGGGAATTTTTGATGCATCTGTAGCCGATGCTCAGGTAAAGGCTTTATTTGATCAATCTTCTTATTTAAAACATTAAAATTCAGAAAATGAAAAAGATAAAAAAACTGGCCGTGATGTGTGTGTTCATCTGTTTTGCTTTTTCTGCAAATGCACAGCAGGGTGCTTTAAAACTTGGATTAAACTACAATTACAGCTTTCCTATGAGCGGTTTTAAAAATGATATCATCAGCAACAATTCGCCACGCGGATTTATGGGTGAACTAATTTATTCGTTCAATAATCAATTAGCAGGTGGTTTGTTATTTGGCTTCCAGGATTACTACCAAAAATATCCGCGAGCCATTTATCATTTGAGTAATACACAGGATATTTCAGCGGTATTAAGCAACTCCGTTCAAACTACTCCTGTTTTATTAAAAGCAAAATATTTTCTTGCTCCATCTTCTTATATCAAGCCATACGTTTCAATCGCAGCAGGTGCAAACCTTATTGATTTCAAACAATATTATGGTGAATTTGGAAGTGCGGTTACCAATGTCGGCTTCCGCGCCCAGGGCGGCCTTGGGGTATTAATTCCATTTAAAAAAACCAGTGCTTCAGGCATTAATATCGGCGCTTCCTACGATTATGCACCTTATAAAAAGAATGGTTACAAAGATTTGAGTTCAGCCAATATACAGGCTGGCGTAGTTTTTGAACTAAGATAGTCTTTAAATAAAGAGACGATAAAAATTATTTTAAGGACGATTTTTATTAAAAAAAAGAATCGTCCTTTTTTTATTTGTTTACTGAGAGAGAAAAAAAATTACCATATTTAAATTCCTCTGAATAATAAAACGAAAATAATAGCGTTTCATTTTTATAACACACTTTAATATGCATCCTATGATTGTCAAAGAAATTGTTTGTGAATTATTAGTAGCCATTCACATTATCCTGTTTATTCAATCGCGCAGATAAAAATATAATGTAGAAAAATAAGAGCCAGTTTATTTCTGCCAGGGGAATTTTTTGCTGGAAAAGAGTTTTAATGCAAAGTTGTCGCCAGATATTAACTTTTTCCTTTTTATTTCCTTATAAAAGATTTATTTAAAAAAACTTCCCCGAAAAAGGTTGTCATTTGGCAACCTTCTTTATTTTGATACCAATGAAGATTATTAAGGGATTACCTTTAAAGAAAAAATTTATTTTTTAATTTTAATAAAGTAATTTCATCCTGTATTTGATACATAATTTTTCATCCCACAAATCATTTTTGTATTATTAAAAAAGAACTGCATTTACCAAAAATAAAACACGCAAGCATGAATGACAATGCGTGTGAGCTTACAAATTATTAACCCATTGAAAAAATTAAACACTTCACAACATGCAAAAATGTATTTTAATTTATGATGATGATTTAGAGATACTAACTGTATGCAAGGTAATTTTGGATAGTGAAAATTACCGCGTTGAAACCATTTCTAATTGTGAAAATATTATTGAAGACATCAATAGTATGAAGCCGGATATTATCTTGATGGATCTTTGGATTCCGAAAATCGGTGGAGAAAATGCGATTAAACTGATGCAGCAAAATGAGAATACGAAACATATTCCGGTGATTCTTTTTTCGGCAAATGACGAGATAGAAAAAGTGAGCAAGAGAATCAATGCAAATGGATTTCTCAGAAAACCGTTTGATATTTTGGAATTGAAAGAAACGATTGAAAGCCGGATTTTATAAGTTAGCAGTAAAGCAACAAAAAACAATCTTTCCTGTTCTGTTATTTGTCGGAATTATGCTGTTGGAAAAATCTGAAATAAGTTTCAACAACTCTACGAAAAAAGCTGATTTTCGTTTACAAAAAACTTCTTCCTGCAATTATTTGGATCTGATTGCCACAACCGGATCGAGCCTTGCCGCTGTCAATGCGGGAATGATGCCTGATAAAATTCCAATAATAATACAAATAGAAATGGCAAGCGCCAGAATCCCAACAGAAATATAAACCGGGAAATTAAACAGTCCGCTCAGGACAATCGTAAGGACATAGACAAGAATCAATCCGATAAGCCCACCCAAAATGCAGATAATCGCTGATTCCAACAGGAATTCTGAGAGGATGCTTCTTTTTTTAGCTCCGATTGCTTTTTTTAATCCAATGATCGGCGTGCGTTCTTTCACCGTTACAAACATAATATTGGCAATTCCAAAAGCGCCTACTACAAGGCTTAAAATGCCAATAGCCCATCCTCCGAGATTAATGCTGCCGAACATAGAACTTACCCTGTCGCTCAGGCTACTGATTTCATTAAGTGTGAAATTATCTTCCTGCGTAGGGCCTAATTTTCTGATAGAACGCATGATGCCTTCGAGTTCGTTTGAAAGCTCAGCAGAACTTACATGCTCTTTTCCTTTTACAATTATTTTTGGACTACTGTTATTTTCATTTACAATTTGCCTGGCAAACTTGTAGGGAAGTATAATAGACTGATCATAATCCTGCCCAATCATATTTTGGCCCATTTTTTTGATGACACCAACAATGGTTGCTTTGTTATTTTTTATTTTTACTTCTTTGCCAATGGCCAACGATGCAGATTCAAATAAATTTTCTGCATTGGTATAACCTATAATCGCTACAGCACTTCCATTCGAAAATTCATTGCCTGAAATATAGCGGCCATAAGCCATTGTAAGCGGCTGAATATTGATTTCATCTTCTGAAACGCCACTCATCGAAACTCCCTGTAAAGCATAATTGTTGTACTCTACATCTACCCTTGCGTCAATATCAAAAGCGATATTACTGATCAGATGGCTTCGTTCCTGGATAAGTTTTACCTCATCGTATTTGGGAACAGGACGGTTTACAAATTTCCACCACGGATAGTCGGGACCGCCGGAATACTGCCATTTATCTATAAAAATAGTATTGCTGCCAAGGCTTTTTAATTGATTCTGAATATTCATTTCCAGACTGTTGACAGTTGCCAAAACCCCAATGATGCAAAAAATACCAAAGGAAATACCAATGAGCGATAAAGAAGTACGCAATTTATTTACCATCAGTTCCTGCATGGTAAGTCGAAAAGAGCTCGCCAGAATATTAAGGGTTTTGCGCATAAAGACAAATTTAATGTTTACCGGATTTATCCAAATAAAAATATGTTGAAAGGCAAAATAATTGCATAATTAAATTATTGAAGATTGCCAACCTTTGAAGGGCTCGCAATCTTACCTGAGAGTACAAATTTGAATTCTGTAATTTGCACTTTTTAAAATTTCATTTATTGACACCCGCAAAAGAAAATCTCCGGCTTCAGAGAATGGTTATTCTTGTTGCAATAATTTTATTTATTGTAAAAATAATTGCCTGGTTTCTTACAAATTCACTGGCTATTCTGACGGATGCGCTGGAAAGTATTGTAAATATCGTTGCCGGTTTTTTAGGATTGTATAGTTTAAATTTAGCGGCAAAACCAAGAGATGCGGATCATCCTTATGGACATGGAAAAGTAGAATTTCTTTCTGCAGGCGTCGAAGGAAGTATGGTCATCATTGCCGGATTTTTTATTATTTATAAATCTGTTCAAAGTTTTTTTTATCCTCATGAAATTGCCAAGCTTGATTTTGGTATTATTATGATTGCCATAACCGCAATCGTTAATTTTATTTTTGGAAAAATTTGCATCGTTACCGGAAAAAAAAACCGTTCCTTACAATTGATTGCAGGAGGTAAACACCTGGTAACAGATACCTATTCTACTTCGGCAATTTTAATTGGATTACTGGTGATTTATTTTACCGGTTATGTTTTTATTGATAGCCTCATCGCCTGTGGGGTTGCGATTGTCATCATTTATACTGGTTATAAAATTGTGCGCGTTTCGATTGCAGGAATTATGGACGAAGCCGATGAAAAGTTATTAAAAGATATTGTATTGCTTCTCAATAAAAACCGGAAAGAAAACTGGATAGATCTTCACAATATGCGTATCATAAAATATGGAAGCACGTTACATTGCGATTGCCATCTTACTGTGCCGTGGTACCTCAATGTGAATGAAGCGCATGCGGAAGTGGAGGCTCTTGGCGCATTAATCAAAAATGAATTTGGAAAAGCGGTAGAACTGTTTGTCCACTCAGACGGATGCTGTGATTTTTCGTGTAAAATATGCGCGAAACAAAACTGCATGGTACGGCAGCATGATTTTGAAAAAAGAATAACCTGGACGATGGAGAATATTTCCAAAGATTCAAAGCATGATATTAATACCTGAAGGCTGAAAGTTGAAAGTTGCAGGTTGAAGGTTAAAAAAATATCCCCTCATAGAAATGAAGGGATTCCAAAATTCAAAAACTGATTATCCATTAAGATTTTTATTCAAACAAATGTTAATAACAAAAACGCATTAACGCTCTTTGATCAAAGGTTTAAATAACATGATTCATCGTAAGTGTAAATGGAAATTTGCAGATAAGAAAATTTGACATTGGGTATTATAAAAAATAGGTTAGCAACGGATTAGCATCTTAAAAACGAAGCTGTTGTTTAAATATTTTATTTTGCTAAAAAATAGAGTAAAAGTGCTCACCTATAGTAAAAAGTGCAAAAAAATTCACGTAGAATTTTTATAAGAAAAAGGAAATATTTCTATTTAAATAACAAGGCCACACCAAATGCAGCAGCGGCAGCAAGAGCCCCAATCAACATGACTTTAAAAGCGCCAGATAAAACCGGAACTCCTGTGATCTTACTTTTAAAATAACCAAAAACAAATAAACAAATGAGTGTAGCAACGATTGAAAATTTTAATGCTTCCCTGGAGTCTTCAATAAAAAAATAAGGACTTAATGGAATGATTCCCCCAACAGCATAGGATAACCCTATATTCAAAGCGCTTTTCTTAGCTCTTTGCGGATCGGGAGTTTCAAGTCCCAATTCAAACTTCATCATAAAATCAACCCATTGTTTTTTATCTTTTGCAATTTCTTCTGTTGCTTTCAATTGTATTTCTTTACTCAATCCCAGGTTTACAAAAAAATCCTGCACTTCTTTTTTCTCCATTTCAGGAACTTTATCTACTTCATCATATTCTCTCTTCAATTCACTATTGTAATGATCCTGCTCTGTCTTACCTGCAAGATAACCGCCCAAACCCATTGCAATACTTCCGGCAACAATCTCTGCAATGCCTGCTATCACTACAATAGAGCTGTTTGAAACAGCTCCGGTAAGCCCGGCAGCCAATGCAAAGGGAACCGTAAGCCCATCACTCATTCCAATTACAACATCCCGTAAAAAATCAGAGCTTTCCAAATGTTTTTCTTCGTGATTGTGGTGGTGCATCTTTGCCAGATTCAGTATTAATTATTGAATTATTTTATTATTGAATTATTGACGGGACCTGCATTTTCAAATTTTCAAATTTTCAAATTATTGTTTATAAGTAATTCTATAAACCACTCCATTATAATCATCACTTATCAGCATCGATCCATCTTTTAAAAACTGCACATCTACCGGACGGCCAGTCACTTCTCTCTCATTCTGTAACCAGCCATCAGCAAAGACTTCAGGTGTTCCCTGATTGCCATTAGCGTCTCTTTTTATAACAGCTATTCTGTATCCCACCGGAATCGTCCTGTTCCAGCTTCCATGTTCTGCTATAAAAATAGCATTTTTATATTCAGGTGGAAACATATTTCCCGTATTAAATCTCATTCCCAAAGAAGCAACATGAGCCCCCAATAACTTTACCGGTGGTGTATAATCGTTGCAATTTTTCCCTTTGCCAAATTCCGGATCCGGAATGTTTCCCTGGTGGCAATATGGAAAACCAAAATTCATTCCTTCCTGTGGCGCGGTATTCAATTCATCATTTGGAATATCATCCCCCATGTCATCACGCCCATTATCTGTAAAATAGATTTGTTTGGAAGAAGGATCCCAATCAAATCCAACTGAATTCCGGACACCCCTTGCGAAAGCTTCCAACCCGGTTCCATCAGGATTGATGCGGGTTATCGTTCCATATATTGGCTGAGACGGAATACAAACATTGCAGGGCGCACCAACTGCAACATACAATTTTCCATCCGGCCCAAAACCAATATACCGTAAACCATGATGCGCATCAGAAGGATATTTATTATAAATGGCAAAAGGTTTTTGTGGATTATCCAGGTGCGATTCTATGCTATCCATTTTATAAATAGTAGAACTGGCGCCAATGTATAAACTACCATCTTTAAAAGCCACTCCATTTGGAGAAGAAAGTCCATCAGCTATTTGGTAAACTTTGTCTGCTTTGCTATCGTTATTTTTATCCGGAATGGCAAACACTTTATCATTGCGTGTGCCGACAAAAACGGTTCCATCCGGAGAAACGCAAAGACTTCTGGCACTGGATGCCTCTGCATAAACTTCAATTTTAAATCCCTGCGGTAATTTTATATTATCCAGTTTATATTTCTTAAAAAGCTCTGCATTACCTTGTTGAGTAATAGTATCTCTT
>JBQCFO010000567.1:0-14158 GCA_051959055.1 Ginsengibacter sp.
GGTTTTATCGGCCTCGAATTTACTCTCGGCAAACAAACAAAACCAAGAATGGTATTTGACAATCCGGTAGCACGGTTGAACAATGGCCTGCAAACACAAATAGATACTGTGAAAAATCAGGTTAAAGGTCTTTCCACTGATAGTGATGGAGATGGCGTTCCTGATATGTTTGATAAAGAACCGAATACTCCTGCAGGTTGCCCTGTTGATTCTCATGGTGTAAGTCGTGATACAGATGGCGATGGCGTTCCAGATTGTAAAGATAAAGAGCTGATCACTCCTACTCAGTGCCAGCCGGTAGATGCAGATGGTGTGGGTAAATGTCCTGAACCAGATTGCTGCAAGGCTATCAGAGATACCTTAGCTGCTATGAATACCTGCAACCTGAACTTGCCAAGTATTTCATTCCGTGCTAACAAAACTACTCTTACAAATGATGCAAAAGCCATGTTGGCAAGCGTAGCTTCACAGATGAAAAACAGTGCAAATTGCTCTATTGTTGTAACAGGTTATCCTGCTGCTACCAAAGCATCACAATCTCTGGCTAACAGAAGAGTACAAGCTATTAAATCATACCTGACAGAAACTGAAGGAATCAGTGCAGACCGTATTGATACCAACGTGGAAGTAGGTGGTGGAGATGTGAATACAGTTGATATTAAAACAAAATAAATTCTCTAAATTGATAAAAAAAGGCCTTCCAAATGGAAGGCTTTTTTTATGTCAAATGCCAAAAAGCTGTTAAAGATGCTTTAGCTACTGCGTTTTTTCTCCATTGAAAAACCACTGATTAATGCCTTTATGAAGCCGAAAAAGTGGTAAAAAAACGTTAAAGTAAAATAAAAATTCAAATCACCTTTTTGTGAGGAATATTACCAACATTTGCATCAGGCGAATAATTTTTTTTTCATTTGAAAAAATTGTTGATAAAAGTTTCCTTTTACGAGTCATCAAAATTGAAAATATTATTCATCTTGACTCATTTATAAATTTTCATATTACATTTGCCCAACAAAATTTTTAAATAAACCTAATGAAGGTTTTAATAAAAAACGCTACAATACATTCTCCCTCCTCTCCTTTCCACGGAAAAAACAAAAGTATTTTTATTGATAACGGAATCATCTCCAAAATTGAAAACGATTTGAAGCCTGATGCAGATAAAATTATCGATATAAAAGGCCTTACCGTTTCCGTTGGCTGGATGGATTGCTTTGCCAATTTTTGCGATCCCGGACAGGAGTTTAAAGAAACGTTGGAAAGCGGCGCTAATGCTGCCGCTGCCGGTGGTTTCACAGAAGTAATACTGATTCCAAATACACAGCCGGTTGTGTCTAATAAAAGCCAGGTAGAGTACATCGTTCAGAAAAGCAAATTGCTTCCTGTGAGCATTCATCCCATAGGCGCCATTACTAAAAGTGCAGAAGGTAAAGAATTAAGCGAAATGTTTGATATGTTTCATTCAGGCGCAGTGGCATTTTCCGATGGGACAAGCCCCGTTCAATCGTCAGGCATTTTACAAAAGGCATTGGAATATATTCTTCCCGTTGATGGTACCATTATTCAACTACCTGATGATAAAAGTATCGGCACTCATGGACTGATGAATGAAGGATCTTTTTCCACAAAATTGGGCCTGCAGGGAAAACCGGCATTAGCCGAAGAGCTAATGATAGCAAGGGATATAGAGATTTTAAGATATACAAACTCTAAAATTCATTTTACCGGAATTTCTACTAAAAAATCTGTGGAATTAATTGCAGCAGCAAAAAAAGAGAATCTTCGTGTATCGTGCTCCGTTACACCGTATCATCTATTTTTCTGCGACGAAGACCTCAGCGATTATGACACCAATTTAAAGCTAAATCCGCCTTTGCGTACAAAGGAAGATCGTGATGCTTTGCATGAAGGAATTAAAAACGGTATTGTAGATTTTATTGCCTCACATCACCAGCCGCAGGATTGGGATCACAAAGTTTGTGAATTTCAATATGCGCAAAACGGAATGGAAACTTTAGAAAGTGTTTTTGGAGCCGCTCAGATTTGTGGTATCAGTACAGAAACATTTCTACAAATGCAGACAGAAAATATCCGTAAAATTTTCAATCTTCCCTCACCTTCTATTGCAGAAGGAGAAAAAGCAAATCTGACTCTTTTTGTTCCGGATGAAGAATACCTTTTTGAAGAAAAAAATATTTTTTCAAAAAGTAAAAACAACGCATTTATTGATAAAAAACTAAAGGGAAAAGTAATTGGGATAATCAATAAAGACAAGTTATTTTTGTCTGGATGAATGTTTTAAGGAGAAATAAATAAAATCAATTTATGCAACAAACTGTTACTACTTCCACGACCAAAGGGATCGTATTGGCATTGATCCTGATTATTATCGCACTGGCTACGTATTTTTTGAACATGAATCAAAACAGCGCTTTGCAATATATCAGCTATGTTGTTTTTATAGCAGGAATTATCTGGTCGGTGGTTTCTTATGGTAAACAAATTGACAACAATAGTACTTTTGGAAATTATTTTGCCCATGGCTTCAAGACTGCTGCCACTGTTACCGCTATCATGATCATTTATGTGATCATTTTTGTAAACCTCTTTCCGGATATGAAAGAAAAAGCAATGGATGCAGCAAGAAAAAGCATGGAAGCCAAAGGCAATCTGACCCAGGAGCAAATAACGCAGGCTCTTGGTTTTACCCAAAAATTTTTTACCGTATTTCTGATTGCAGGCACCCTGGTTGGCTACCTCATCTTCGGAGCTATTGCATCATTGATAGGGGCTGGTATTACCAAAAAAAATCCGCGGCCTTTTGAGAATGAAATCAATCAAATCGGATAGCAATGAACATCTCAGTTGTAGTTCCCCTGTTTAATGAAGAAGAATCTTTGCCCGAACTGGAGTCATGGATCAAACAGGTAATGGAAGAGAATAATTACAGCTATGAAATCATTATGATAGATGATGGAAGCACGGATAATTCATGGCATGTGATCGAAGAACTGCACCAGATAAACCCGCTGGTAAAAGGAATCAAATTTCAACGGAATTATGGCAAAAGTGCTGCGCTGAATGAAGGTTTTAAAATGGCTAAAGGAGAAGTAGTCATTACGATGGATGCGGATCTGCAGGACAGTCCTGATGAAATTCCGGAACTGCGCAAAATGGTGCTGGAAGAGGATTACGACATTGTGAGCGGCTGGAAAAAGAAAAGATACGATAGCACGCTTTCTAAAAATATACCATCCAAATTATTTAATGCCGCTACCCGCAAAGCAAGTGGAATTTACCTGCATGATTTCAATTGCGGATTGAAAGCTTATAAACAGAAGGTAGTAAAAAGTATTGAAGTATATGGCGAAATGCATCGGTATATTCCATTAATTGCCAAATGGTCTGGTTTTAGAAGATTTGGTGAAAAAGTGGTAGAGCATCGGCCTAGAAAATATGGAGTTACAAAATTTGGATGGAATCGTTTTGTAAACGGCTTCCTTGATCTTGCCTCCATTATGTTTGTCGGGAAATTCCGAAAAAATCCGATGCACTTTTTTGGTTTGTGGGGTACTTTATCGTTTCTTTTTGGGTTTATTGTTTTTCTCTATCTCGCATTATCTAAATTTTTCTTTGATCAAACCGGAATGACTCAAAGGCCGTTATTTTATATTGCCCTGGTAGCGATGATCATTGGTTCGCAGCTTTTCCTTGCAGGTTTCTTAGGTGAGCTTATTTCCAGAAACGGCCCCGAAAGAAATCATTATTACATTGAGGAGAAGATTAGTTAAGGTGAATGTGAATAGTGAATAGTGAATAGTGAAACAAAATAAGATTTCACCTTATTTCTTTGTTTGCTGTATTCAATAAACAAGCCTTGAAACCTCAAACCTTAAACTTTGAACCCAGAACCTTCAACCTTGAATCTTCAACCTTCAACCCCGAACCTTGAACCATCAAAAAATTATCATTATCGGGCCTGCTTATCCACTACGGGGTGGCGGTATTGCTACTTTTAACGAACGGCTTGCAAAAGAGTTTATTGATGAAGGATTTGATACTACCATTTATACTTTTTCGTATCAATATCCGTCTTTTCTATTTCCAGGAACTTCACAATATTCAACAGAACCGGCACCGGAAGGAATTCCCATCAAAATAAAAATCAATTCTATTAATCCGTTTAACTGGATTAAAGTGGGACAAGAAATTAAAAAAATAAAACCGGATATTGTTGTTGTAAGATATTGGATGCCGTTTATGGCGCCATGTCTTGGAACGATTTTAAGAAGGGTTAAAAAAACTAAACACACAAACATTGTATGCATTGCTGATAATATTTTCCCGCACGAAAAATTTCCTGCAGAAAAATTATTGACAAAATATTTTATCATGCCTGTTGATGCCTTCATCACAATGAGTGAAAAAGTGCTCTCTGATCTTCATCAATTAACTACAAATAAACCTGCCGAATTTATACCACATCCTTTGTATGATAATTTTGGAGAAAAAATCAGTAAGGAAGAAGCAAGAAAACATTTAGGAATAAATACAAACGATAAAATCATTTTATTTTTTGGTTTCATAAGGAAATATAAAGGATTGGATATTTTATTGAATGCAATGAAGATTTTGAATTCAGAATCAAAAATCAATAATTTGAAATTATTAATTGCGGGAGAATTTTATGAGGATGAAAAAAATTATGAGGAACTATTAAATGAACCGGAAATAAAAGGAGATCTGATTTTACACACACATTTTATTGCCAACAGCGAAGTAAAATATTATTTATGTGCGGCAGATTGTGTGATACAACCTTATCGTAGCGCGACTCAAAGTGGTGTTACTCCTCTCGCCTATCATTTTGAAATTCCAATGATCGTTACAAATGTAGGCGGTTTGCCGTCTCTGGTTCCTGATAAAGAAGTTGGATTAATTGCTAAGCCAAACCCAGAAAATATTGCAGAAAAAATTATTGAATATTTTGAATTGGGAGAAAATTATTTCCTGCATTTCTTGAAAGAAGAAAAGAAGAAATACAGCTGGAAAATAATGGTGGATGCAATTTTAAAGTCAGCCGGCCTTTACTCAAAACAAGAATCTTAATTATTTCTTCCTTTACTGTTCAGTTATATGTTTAGGCACCAATATTTGTCACCGGTTGGTTAAGACACCAACCAGGGCAGTCCACCGGCGGCATGTCCTAACCAGTAATAATTTTTCGCCCAGAAAACAAGTTTTTTGAAGATGACACGGAGGAAGAGGCTTTCAAGTGCATCAGTAGAAGATTGTTTCAGTAAGACGCTTTTCTTTGGTAACCCGAATAATTTTGGGATTAAAAAGAATTTCCACACAAAGCTACCAAGAGCAGAAAGATGCAAAAAGGGGTTTTCTTCTTCGTGCACCTTCGTGCGTTTTAAGTCTTGGTATGAAGAAAAAAGAAGATGTTTCTGTATAAAACCACAATGAGGACAAAGGTTCCCTTGCCATGCTTCAGGTCTTCACAAGCAATAATTTTTTTGCATACAAAACAAGTTTTTTGAAGATGATGGAGAAGATGATTTTCAATTGTGTCATTGGTACCACATTTGGCAATGCGACGATGGAATACATCTGTTCAGTGATACTTTACGTAACAATATTAAATTACGTAACTTTATAAAAATTAAACAATGAAGACTAAATTAACTTTAAATGTAGATGATAAAATTGTTGCTCGTGCAAAGAAAGCGAGTGCAAGGAGAAAAGTAAGTCTATCATCAGTTGTCGAAGATTATCTTGATAAATTTTCCACAAAATCTTTATCCAAAAAAAATGAAAGCAAAGAACCTTCTCTTTTAGAACGGATTCGAAAATATACTCACCCGGTGGACATAACAGATGAAGAACTGGACAAACAAAGAGAAGAATATTTAAGAAAGAAACATGGCTTATAAAATCTTTTTAGATACTAATATTATTGTGGATCTTTTGATGGAGAGAAATTATGAATTAGATGCGATCAATGAAATATTTATTTTAGAAGGAAAAGAAAAAGTTAGCTTATACATTTCCGAAAGCATTATTGCTACTACATTTTATATTGTTCGAAAAGAAAAAAGAATTGATCCTTTGGCTGCCTTCCGGGAAATCTGTAAGACAGTCAATGTTGTTCCCTTCTCAAAAGACATACTCTATTATCCTTTGGAGAAATATACTGATAAAGAAGATGGGCTTTTATATTTCCTCGCATACAAAACAAAAATGAATTATTTCATTACAAGAAATGTAAAAAATTTTGCTTTTCTTTTTCCTTCTTTACCGGTAATGAGTCCAACCAATTTTTTAAAAGAAATATACTTTAATGATATACCGTAGCAAAGCACCTCTGCGTATCGGACTTGCCGGAGGCGGAACCGATGTAAGCCCTTACAGCGACCAGTTTGGCGGCGCTATTCTCAATGCCACAGTTTCACTTTTTGCTTATGCAAATATTCAACCGCTTGAGGAAAATACTATAATTGTTGAAGCATTGGACAGAAACGAGCAGCAACAATTTGAATGGTCTGTGCAATTACCAATTGACGGAACATTAGATCTATTAAAAGGAGTTTACAATCGCATTTATAAAGATTATCAATTTTCCAAAAAAGGTTTCAGATTATCGACTTTTGTTGATGCACCTGCCGGTTCCGGATTAGGCACTTCTTCTACATTGGTTGTTGCAATAATCGGAGCTTTTGTAGAATGGCTCAAACTTCCTTTAGGTGATTACGACATTGCCCATTATGCTTATCAGATAGAAAGGAATGACTTGAAACTAACCGGCGGAAAACAGGATCAATATGCGGCCATGTTTGGCGGAGTCAATTTTATGGAATTTTATGAAGATGATAAGGTGATCGTAAATCCTTTGAGAATTAAATCTGAGTATCTTCATGAACTGGAAAATAATCTCGTGCTATATTTTACAGCCACCAGCCGCGAAAGCGCTGCTATCATCGATGAGCAGGTAAAAAATGTAAATTCGAAAAATGAAAAAAGTATTGAAGCAATGCATCAGTTAAAAGAGCAGGCGCGAATGATGAAAGAGGCATTGCTGACAGGAAAATTAAATGAATTTGGAGAAATTCTGGATTTTGGATTTCAGCAAAAACGCAGAATGGCCCACAACATCAGCAACAACAGAATTGAAGAAATTTATGAAGCAGCAAAAAAAGCTGGCGCCACCGGTGGCAAAATTAGCGGTGCAGGCGGCGGGGGCTTTATGACTTTTTATTGTCCGGGCAATTCACGTCATGCGGTAATTGAAACACTAAAAAAGTTTGGCGGAGAAGTAAAGAATTATACGTTTACAAAGTATGGGTTGACAACGTGGTGCGCGTGATAATTGTTTAAATTTGACTGTAAATTTTTAAATATGGTTACTATCAAAGGCATACAAAAAAATTAGGGAAGTTTGCGTTGCCTGATAGAAATTCTCATAATGCAACAGAAGAATTATATAGTCTTCAGGAAGGAAGAAATGATTCTATTCAAAAAATTTCGTGAAAAGAATAATCGAAATAAATTTTCATAATTAATGCGACCTTAGTATATTAAATAATATGGAAAAAATAAAAAACATCCTTCGATCCTCTATAGATGTAAAAACAAAAATCCTGAATAATGGCAACCTGTTACAGATCGTAAACGATTGTGTAAATGTGATTGTATCAGCATTTGAAAAAGGAAATAAAGTCTTGTTCTGTGGTAATGGCGGAAGCGCTTCAGATGCACAGCACCTGGCAGCAGAATTTAGCGGACGTTTTTATACAGACAGAGATGCACTGCCTGCAGAGGCTTTGCATTGTAACACTTCTTATATAACCGCTGTAGCAAATGATTACAGCTATGATGTCATCTATTCAAGGATATTAAAAGGTATTGGAAATGAAGGCGATGTGCTGGTTGGATTAAGCACTTCAGGGAACAGTAAAAATATTGTAAAGGCATTTGAAATGGCAAAAGCAAAGGGAATGATAACTATTGGATTTACGGGATCTACCGGCGGAAAATTAAAATCGATTTCTGATTTCCTTATCAATGTTCCATCAGATGATACGCCAAGAATCCAGGAAAGTCACATCACGCTTGGCCATATTATTTGCCAAATGGTAGAAGAAATTTATTTTGCAGAAAATAATGATTAAAGAAGCGATTATTCTCGCCGGTGGCTTGGGAACCAGATTACAATCAGTGGTTTCAGATGTGCCCAAATGCATGGCTCCTGTTGCCGGAAAACCATTCCTGCATTATGTTATAGATTTTTTGCAAAAAGGCCAAACGCAACATTTTATTTTCAGTGTCGGTTATATGCATGAATTGATAGAAGAATATTTATCTAAAAGTTATTCTCATTTAAATTATACCATTTCTTTAGAAAATGAACCTTTGGGAACAGGCGGCGCCATCAAATTAGCCTGTGAAAAATCTCTTGAAAAAAATGTATTGATCTGCAATGGAGACACACTTTATCAAATTGACATTTCTGCCATAAGCAAATTGCATGTGGAGACAAATGCCGCATGCACATTGAGTTTGAAGCCCATGCATTACTTTGATCGCTATGGCGTTGTTGAGTTAAATAAAGATCATTCTATAAAATCATTTAAAGAAAAACAATATTATACAAGTGGATTAATAAACGGTGGTTTCTACACCTTGAACGTCCAAAGTTTTTTAACTGAAAAATTAGCTGAAAAATTTTCTTTTGAAAAAGATTACCTGGAAAAGAATATAAAAAACAAGAGCAATGAAAAGCCAAAAATGTATGGAATCGTCCAGGATGCATATTTTATAGATATTGGCGTACCTGAAGATTATGCAAGAGCACAAAATGAATTATGCAATGATTAACTTATTGAATTACTTAGTTGAAGTATTCAACATTGAACATTAAACTTTCAACCACACTATTCACCATTCACCACTCACCATTTTGAAAAACTTTAATCTAAAAAATATCAACTCCTCCTGGACTCTTTTCATTGACCGTGATGGTGTAGTAAATAATGAAAAGGAGCTGGATTATATTCATAGCTGGGAAGAATTTGAATTTTACAAAGGAGTAAAAGAAGCATTTAAAATATTCAACGAAAAATTTGGAATTATTGTAATGGTTACCAACCAAAGAGGCGTTGCAAAAGGTCTTACAAAACAGGAAGATCTTCAACTGATTCATAAAAATATGTTACAGGAAATTAAAGAGGCAGAAGGGAGAATTGATCACATTTACGTTTGTACAGATATGGAAAGTGAAAACCGAAAACCCAATCCGGGCATGGGTTTTCAGGCAATAAAAGATTTCCCTGCAATTGATCTTTCCAAAAGCATCATGATAGGAAATACTTTAAGTGATATGAAATTTGGAAGAAACCTCGCTGTAGCCCTTAATATTTTCCTTCCTACGACCCGCAAAGATGTATTATTGGATCACGAAGATATTGACCTCGTTTTCAATGATTTGATATCGGTAGCAAAGGCATTATAAGATAGTTAAATAATTTTCAGTTAACAATAAATTATCTGATTAAAAGTTTTCTTTGTTCAAATTATCCTGATGAATAAAATCGCTGTTTTTTTGGCTTCTGTTTTTCTCTTTGCCGGTCATGGCTTTTCCCAAAACCTGACAACGGCTAACAGAAAAATACTTGAAAAAAAAGAAGACTCTTTAAAAACATTTGCTACCCAGATTCTGCAGGGAAGAAACCCCGAAGACCGATTTACTGCCGACAGCCAGTTTACCAAAACTTTCGTACGTGCTTTACAAATTAAAAATTCATTTTTTTATCCTTTCGATTCTTTGGTTACCATTGCAAAAGTAACTCCCAAGGATTCTGCGTTCAAAATATTTACGTGGCAACTTCCAATAAGCCCCGACGTAATCCGGCAGCACGGCGCTATACAAATGAAAACAGCGGATGGTTCATTAAAGCTTTTCCCATTATTAGACAAGAGTGATGTAATCAATAATATAGATGATACCATAACAAGCAACATCGGATGGATCGGTGCTTTGTACTATAAAGTGATTGAAGAAAAATCTTTTGGAAAAAATGTTTATACACTGCTTGGCTTTGATGACAACAATATAAACAGCGATAGAAAAATTATTGAAGTGCTTACATTTGAAAATGGCAAACCGGTTTTTGGTGGTCCTTTTTTTAGTTTCCCCGACAACAGTTTGCGGCCAAAAAGTATATCCCGTTATGTAATGGAATATAAAAAAAATGCGGGGCCGCGTCTTACTTTTGATACCGATCTTAACATGATTATTTATGAACATTTAATTTCTGAAACCGGCGAAGTCCAAAAAAAATATACCTACATTCCTGATGGAGATTATGAAGGTTTAAAATGGAAAGATGGAAAATGGGTTCACATTGTAAAAGTATTTAATCAAATCACTCCTGAAGGCCAGGAGCCGGTTCCACATCCAATCCTTGATGAAAAAGGAAACATTGATGAAACCAAATTAAGCAAAAGATTGCCTGAAGATCAGGAGCAAATTGAAAATGATAATAACCAGGATTTGCAAACACCTCCTGCAAAAAAAAAGAAGAAACAATAATGGTGTCTTTTTAAAAACAGAAATTGATTAACTATTCTGCATCTCCTGGCTTCCTCTTTTTATCGACACAGAGTAGTAATATTCCTTTCTACAAAAGTTCTTTAGTGTAGAAACATCTCAACAATTAGAAAAAAATACAGATCAGATAATACATTGAACTTATAAAACAATTTATATAATTAAAAGCATGAAAGCGTTTTAGGTACATACTCAACGCAAACCATTCTTGATTGTTAAACAAAAAAAGTTTTTCTTGTGCTGTTTTTTTCGGAATAGTTTTTTCTTTTGGTAAGATATTTAATCAAATCAATTTTTATGGAAAATTATAATAGAAGTCACCGTTATCGGGATGATGACCGTTCTTCATCTAATGAAAGGAACTATGATAATCACTGGAACCGAACCAATAACAGAAGCTCAGACGATTGGAGAGATGATGATTATGAAAACCGGAATGTTTATTCCAGCGATAATGACCGAGATTACTGGAAAAACCGCAATGCGCAACTGAATGATCTGAATTGGAATATAAGCAGCAATTATAACAGAGATTATAATAACGATTATAACCGCAATTACAACAACGACAGCAATCGCAATTATAGCGATTATAACCGCAATTTCAGTAATAACTATAACCGCAATTCTAACAGTGACTATAATCGAAACAATTACAGGAATGATAACTGGCGCAATAACAACAATGACAACAACAACCGTTACAGAAATGAAGGTTGGCGGGACAATTACAGAAATGAAGACCGCGACTGGTGGGATAGAACAAAGGATGAAGTTGCTTCCTGGTTTGGAGATGATGATGCAAAAAGGCGACGTGATCGCGATGAAAGAAATGAAGGCAAGCACCGCGGAAAGGGCCCAAAAAATTACAGTCGTTCGCAGGAAAGAATTAAAGAAGATGTCTCTGATAAATTGAGCGAAGACTCATTGTTGGATGCATCAGACATTGAAGTTGAAGTAAACGGAAATGAAGTTACACTCTCTGGCCTGGTAGATTCAAGGTACTCAAAACACAGGGCTGAAGATCTTGCTGAAGATGTAACCGGAGTGGCTCATGTTCAAAATAATCTACGCGTAAAAGAAACAACACCCCAGGAAAACAGGGACAATCCCATATATAATCCGGTAACTTCTGCCAGCGCCAGTGTGCAAAAAAATAAAAAGGGAACAACAAATTTGTAATTGGTTTTTTAAATGTGAATACAGGAGTGAAACGCAGCGAATTAATTTCGCTGCGTTTGTTTTTTTGTTTGCTCGCATAATAATTTTTTGCAGTAAAGAAAGAAATATGCTGAATTCTCGTTTTCAGTTTTGCAAAACGTACCATTGAAACATTCCTAAATCGATTGCCATTTTAATGGCAGTAAACGAAGAAATATAACAGATTCTCATTCAGCAAAACCGGTATTAATCTTCAGGAATAATCATACTTTTCCTTCCCTTCCAAAATGTTTTTTCGTTTTTTATATTTTTTCATAACAAAATAAATCACACAGATGACCAAAATAAAAATGATTGTCGACAGAATTTCCCATTTACTTAAACTGGTTAATAACCAAACGATCGCAGCAATTCCAACGAACGGAATAATAAAACCACCGGGCACTGTGAATGTTTTTTCGTCAACATTCGCCCTCTTCTTTCTCAATTTAAGGGCGGCTAAAATCACAGCGAGATAAATAATTAGAATTGCAGCGCTGGCAAGAATAGCCAGTTGTTTAAAGCCACCTGAAATTGAAAAAATAAAAATCAATAACCCATACGTAATGACTGCCCAATAAGGAGTAGCAAACCTTGGATGAACTTTGCCCAGAAAATGCGGAAAGATTTCATCCTTCGCTCCGGCAAATAATAAGCGTGGCGTCAAAAGCAGATCTCCGCTTACATTTCCAAAGCAAGAAACTGCAGCAGCAATCAACAAAATAATGCCTCCCGCCGGTCCAATAATTTTTTCTGCAACTGCTGCTAATGGTGCATTTTTTACGCTCTCCATGTTAGCACCAAGAATTCCTTGGGTTACAGTCTGCAAAAGCAAATAGATGACAAGCACCAATATACCTCCAACTAATATCCCAACCGGAACGGTCTGTTTAGGATTTTTTATTTCACCACTAACATTAAGGGCAGTTTCAAATCCGGCAAAGGCAAAAAATAAAACAAGAATCGTATTTCCAAATGTGTTGAAAGATGGTAATTCTTCCCAATGCAGGTTTGCAATTTTGATATGGCTGAAACCAAAAATGATAATCGCAATCAGTGGCAAAAGTTTGACAATGGTAATGAACTTCACAAAACCTACTCCTTGTTTAGCGCCCCTCACATTTACCAAAACCATAAATCCAATCAATATAAAAAATAATAAGCCACGCACTCCTAAACTTTTGAAAACAGGAAAAATAACCGACAAAGAATCAGCAATAATATTAATGATTGCAGCATCACCTAAAATACCAAATCCAAAAAAGAAAAGCCAGTTAATAATAAATCCCGCAAAGCTTCCAAACGCCGCTTCTACATAAGCATAGCTACCTCCGGAAGATGTGACACGGCTACCAATTTCTGCATAGCAAAGCATAATGGCCGCCATCATCATTCCACAAAATAAATAGCTAAAGATTGCAAACCCGTCAAGCGCAATAGTTACAATTGCAGGAAGCGCAAAAATGCCTGCGCCGATGGTATTGTTGAGAATATTAAGCGAAAGCCCGGGCACACCGATTACGCGTTGTAAACCTTCATTTGTCTTTATATTTCCCATGTTCGCTGGTTTTGAGATATGGTCAATTTCAAAATAGAAATCAATTGCGCTTTTTAGACAAATCTCCCAGGCCAACAGAAGCCTTTAACGTTGTTGGTTTTTATTTAAAATCAAGTTCCTGAGTCAATCTTCCTCCCTGCAAAACCCGTAAATCATTTCGCGAAACCGCCTGTGTATGCATTGTATTCTCATCCTGTCCTAACACTTTTTTTGCAATAGCATCCATCTTTTCGGTAGCTCCATCCAGCATTGCATAATTTTTGATCTCATACATCAGCATGAGGTCCCAGTCATTTTCTGAAGCCGGCTGTGCTTCTAAGATTTTATAATCCATGATATAACCGGCATCTTTCGCTGCACTCATTTCTTTGACCCAACCCGCAGCAAGATTTTTTAAATAAAGATCTGTCATTCCGGATTTTGTGTGAATAAACTGAACTTGCCACAAAGGTCCTTCGGTATAAGGACGGTCAGATTGTGCAAAAATGTTTTGAGCGCAAAACATTAGAAGAGACACAGTAATTGCTGAAGAAAAAAAGATTTTTTTCATAATTTTTGTATTTATTTTTTAAAAAGTGATTAGAATGTTTAAAGTGAAATTTTTCAATTGATTAGCAACATAAAAAATTATGAAAACAAAATAAGGCAGCGATCAAAACCGGAAGGCTGACGGCTTGAATGAATTTATTCGTTTTCTCTTTCGATTGTGTTGAACCAAACAGATTTAAGCAGTATTACAAATCAACAGGCATTGACGTAATGATCGGATCCAATACCGTATGCCGGTC
>JBQCFO010000568.1:0-3715 GCA_051959055.1 Ginsengibacter sp.
CAGGTGAAGCTTATTTTGAAGTAGCGAAGGATCCCCGAAAACCGTTTAAAGTAGGTTTTGAAAATAAAGCTGGAAAAAAGGATGAAATAGAAGTTTTGGGAACTCATTTTAATGTCAATGCTTATTCCGATGAACCGGAAATAAAAACAACTCTTTTGGAAGGTTCGGTAAAAATTAAAACCGCGAATACAATACAAATACTTTCACCCGGGCAGCAGGCCAGTATTACGTTAAATGGAATAGAATTAAAAAAGAACGCCGATTTAGACCAGGTAATGGCCTGGAAAAATGGTTATTTTTTATTTGATAATACCGATATCTATACCCTCATGCGGCAGGTATCACGCTGGTATAATGTTGACATAAAATATCAAGGTAAAATAACAGAAGAAGGCTTTTCAGGAAAAATATCCAGGAATGTACCGTTATCAAAATTTATGGAAGTACTTGAATTAAATGATGTACACGTTAGAAATGAGGGAAGAAAAATGATCGTTGGAATTGAAAACGATTAATTTTTAGCCAATAAAATAACAGACAAACCAAAAAAAAAGCTGGAAGTGCGGGAACACAACCAGCCTGTAATTCAGGTTTATCCGCCGGGAGAGGAGGAATAAAAAGCTTGTAAGAATTCTATTTTTAATAAACCCAAACCACGCAAAGTTATGTTTTTAAAAGTCATATGTGGATTATCTTCTAAAAAAAGGAGGTATCTCACTAAAACCCTGTTGATTATGAAATTCATTGTCATCTTTCTGTTTGCCGCCGGGTTGCAGGTAAATGCAACAGGATATTCGCAAACCATCAGTTTAGCGCAAAACAATGTTTCGCTGAAAAAGGTTTTCAGAGAAATAGGGAAGCAAAGCGGCTACCAGTTTTTTTATAAGGATAAACTGATAAGAGAAGCGAGAAATGTGAGCGTTAATGTGCGTAATGCTACTGTAGAAAGCGTGTTGAATGAGTGTTTTAAAAACCAGCCATTGTCTTATACAGTTTTAGATAAGATCATTGTGATAAAAGCCAAAAAGTATATTGAATTGATTAATCCGGTTCCCATTCTTCCTGCGCCTCTGAGCATTATCCGAGGAACGGTAAAGGATGAAAAAGGAAAACCCTTGGCCGGCGTATCTGTAGTAATAAAAGGGACCAGAACGGGAACCAGCACTGATACAGATGGAATTTTTAGTATTGATGCGAATGTAGGGGAGGTGTTGGAATTTACGATTGTGGGGTATCAAAAAAGAAGCGTAATCATAAAAAATAATGAGACCATCAATATTCAAATGCAAATTGAAGCAACATCGGGAAGTGAAATAGTGGTGGTAGGATATGGAACAAAAAAGAGAGAGTACCTTACCGGTTCTGTATCTACAGTTAATTCTGAAGTTTTGCAATCCAGGCCCATCACCAATACGATGTCTGCCCTTCAGGGTGAGATACCGGGCGTAATAATACAAAGATCTTCCGGACAGCCGGGAGCAGAAGGATTTGATTTGAATGTCAGGGGATACTCTTCTACCAATGGAGGAAATACCCCACTTGTTCTGATTGACGGAGTTGCTGGGAATCTCGATTTATTGAATCCGGATGATATCGAATCTATTTCTATCTTGAAAGATGGCGCTGCTTCCATTTATGGTGCGAGGGCGGCCAACGGAGTTATGATCGTAACAACGAAAACAGGAAGAAAAGGGAGTCCAAAAATCAGTTATAGTGGTAACGTAGCTGTTTCAAAAATGTCCGGGATGATGAAAAGTCCAAGTAACTACCAGTTTGCTCTGATGGAGAATGAAGCAAATATTCATAATGGAGCAGCTCCAATGTATACACCGGAATTACTGGACAAAATTAAAAATAATGATCCAAACCCAATTCCTCATCCAATTTACGGTGGATGGATGCTCTTTTTTACTAATACCAATTGGATTGATGCGGTTATTGGAAATGGTTTCCAGCAGAAACACAATATTAACATATCGGGAGGAGGCAACAATTCAGTTTATTATTTGTCAGGAGGCTATAGTAAAGAGGATGGGGTAATAAAATATGCACCTGACAATAATGAACGTTATAATTTAAGGCTGAATTATGATTATGATTTTTCAAAAAGTATAAGATTGGAAACCAAAGTTTCATTTGACAATCAGAATCGAACTGATGTTGGGGGAGTCGGTTCACAAGGAATTATCACAGAAGCAATTTTTGGTATGCCAAATCACCCCGTATATACGCAGGATGATAAAAACTTTTTTGCTCAAGGTGGATGGGGAAATGCTGTTGCAGAAGCCAAAGAAGGCGCAACAGCTTCTTTTAAAACCCACAATATAAATATGAATTTTAAATTAATCTTCGATGTTTTTAAGGATCTGAAGTTTAATTTACAGGCTGGAATTAATCAGACCACTCAGGATAATAACGATATCGGAAAGGCCGTGCCACTTTATCTTTGGGACAACAGTAATATTCAATATTACGCGATAGCAAATCCAGATCAGGCCTGGTTGACAAGGACAAGTTATAATGGCATATATCAAAATTTTACGGGTTATCTAGAGTATAAAAAAAAGTTTGATGAACATGAAATTGTGCTAATGGCGGGTGGCTCTTATGAATACAACAATTTTGATTGGTTCAACACGACCAGAGATCATTTTTCTACCGATAATGTTTGGTCTATCAATCTTGGAGGTACTCAAAATATGTCGAGTACCGAACAGGCCCAGCATTGGGCAATAGCATCGGTCTTTTCAAGATTAAGCTATACTTATAATAATAAATATCTCCTTGATGCTACTCTTCGCTACGATGGAAGCTCTCGTTTCCAACCGAATTCAAGATGGGGAGTTTTCCCAGGGGTTTCTGTTGCCTGGAGAATAGGACAGGAAAATTTTATGAAAAATATCGGAATTTTTAGTGATTTGAAATTGAGAGGGTCTTACGGGCAGACTGGTAATCAGGAGGGAATTGGATTATATGACTATATTCAGTTAATAAATATAGGTGGCTCCTATCCATTTGGTGCTGGTACTCAGACGCAATCCGCCTCCTTAGCAGGTATGGTTTCGACCAATCGTACATGGGAAACGTTGATTAATAAAAACGTTGGTATTGATGGTTCTTTGTTGTCCAATAAATTTAATTTTTCATTTGATTATTTTATTAAAAGGAATAAAAATCTCTTAATACCGGTAACATATCCTAGTGTACTTGGAGCAATACCACCATATTCAAATTCAGGGGAACTAAAAACCTGGGGATTTGAAACATCTGTTGGTTGGAGAGATCAAGTTGGAAACTTCAAATATTCAGTAAAATTAATTTTAAGTGATGCTCAAAATAAGGTTGTCAAATATGGCGGATCTGATACTTACATTTTGGGTTTGAATAGTTTAAATGAATGGCCTTATCCTTCGCCACGTCAGGGATACCCTCTCGATAGTTATTACGGGTATGTTTTTGACGGAGTCATAAGAACTCAAAAAGAACTCGATGATTATAAAAAATTGGGAGGAGTGCCAAGCGATATCAAAATAGGCGATGCAATGTTCAAAGATCTAAATGGTGATGGAAAGATTAGTTTGTATGGTGATAAACCAGGGGAAAACGGCGATGTTGAGTATTTAGGAATGCTTACTCCACGTTTTAATTTTGGCATCAATATAAATCTGTCTTATAAGAACTTTGATCTTGGAATCTTTGCCCAGGGAGTGGGTAA
>JBQCFO010000569.1:0-6757 GCA_051959055.1 Ginsengibacter sp.
AAGCGTTTAAAAGAAGAACCCCTTGTGAAGCCCACTTTGTCAGATTACCATTTTCAGGTACCGGAATTCCAAGATCATTTTTTAATTCTTTAAAAATATTTAAAAGTGAGGGAGGTTTGGCAATTCCGTCAGGAACGGAAAAACTTAAGCCATGCGCTTGTCGTGGATTGTGATAAGGATCCTGGCCAATAATAACCACATTTACTTTTGAAAAAGGAGTTTGTTTGAAAGAATTAAAAATTAGAGAACCGGGAGGATAAATTATTTTACCCGATGCTTTTTCAGCTTTCAAAAAAGCAACAATATGCTGAAAATAGCTTTTATCAAATTCTTCTTTTAAAATTTCTTTCCAGCTTTCTTCAATTTGAATATCCATAATAGACGAATGGGTATAAGATGCAAATTTAATTCTTAATTCATGTTTAATAACTGCATTACAAGTGAAAATAACCGGTTATTTATTTTTTTACTGTAAACTAGTTTTCGAAAGTATTCATACATTAATATATGTTTGATTTTAATTTTATTCAAATTCTAATACCTCTGACAGGAGCATGCATCCATCAACGATTCAACATGAAATTTATGAAGTAATGAGTCAAAAGATTATGTTCGATTTTGATCTTGCAGAAATGTATGAAGTTGAAAACAGGGCTTTAAAGCAAACGGTAAAACGCAATATTGTTCGTTTCCCTAATGATTTCATGTTTCAACTATCAAAGATTGAATGGCGTGAGGTTATCACAAATTGTGAGCCTGACCAGAAACTGTGAAATTTAGTCCTGCCACGCCTTTACTGAGCAAGGTATTGCCATGCTTTCGAGCGTTTTGAAAAGCAAAAAGTATTAAAGGTAAATATCGCAACAATGAGAGTTTTCGTTTTTATATGGCAATTTGCACTTTCGCATAAAGATCTGACTCAAAAACTAATTGAATTAGAAAACTTGTATAATCAACTATTTAAAGATGTATTTGAAGCAATCAATTATTTGATGCAAAGAGATAAACTTGAAATAGAACAAAAAGAAACGAAGACGTATAGGTTTTAGAAGAGGTGATGATTAAAATTTATGTTGCTTGTAGTTTTTAAGTAGTGACCCCGACACGATTCGAACGTGTGACCCACAGCTTAGAAGGCTGTTGCTCTATCCACTGAGCTACGGGGCCATTTTTTTAGTGAAAAAATTATTCTGAAAATTCAAACCGGGCAGAATTCCTGATTTTTTATTTCACCTCAAAAAAAAGTTTTGCAAATATAACTCAAATGCTTTTGCGGAAAGCAAAAAGAGATTAAAAATATCAGGCCGTTATAACTGAATTCAAAATTTCACTGAAGATTCAAATAATACAATAATTGAATAATAAAATAATTTAACTCAGGGGCAATTCAAAATAAAAAATACTTCCTTTCCCTTTTTCACTTTTAACGCCTATTTTGCCATGCTGCTTTTCGATAATGTCTTTACAAATAAAAAGTCCCAGACCCAAACCTGGAAAAGTGTTTAAATTATTTCCTGAAATACGATAAAACCGTTCAAATATTTTTTGTTGTTCTCCTGCTGCAATGCCTGTACCAAAATCCTGTACCGAACAAATAACTTTGTCTTCCTCTTTTTTTAATTCAACAATTATTTTCTTCGAATCAGGTGAATATTTTATGGCATTCATTAAAAAGTTGCTCACTACCTGGGCTACTCTGTCTTTGTCGCCATATACTTTTGCGTTGATATTATTATCAAAAACAAGTTCATGCTCTGATGCCACCGGCCGAATGGCTGCAATGACTTCTTTTACTACATCGTTCAATTGAAAATCTTCTTTATTATAAACGAGGTGTCCGTTTTCAATTTTTGAAGTGTCCAGCAAATCATTGATGAGAGCTGTAAGTTTATTGATTTGTATGTCCATTCTTTCCAGCATGTTCTTATGCTGCAGATCTCCAATAGATGCTGCATCCATTAGTAATAGCTGGGTATACGCTTTGAGCGAAGTAACCGGGGTTTTAAGCTCATGGCTTGCAATGCTAAAAAACTCATCGCGCCGGTAAACCAGCTCTTCCGTTTCCTTTTGAATTTTATCTTTTTGAGAAGCGTAATCATATAAATCATGTTGCATCTTTTTTATAGAAATCCCTAGCAAATCTGCCTCACTTCTTGGATTTACTTCTATATTGAAATTTCCTTTTCCGATTTCATTAGCCGCCTTTGCAAGAGCAAGATTATTTTTATCAATATCAGTAATACAATCAGCAAGCTTACCAATAACCCCTTTCGGCATATTTTTGAACTCTAATCCTGTTTCACCTTTGGAAAGCTTCGCAGTAGCGTCTTTCAGTTCATTTAATAGGCGATGGATATGTATAATCAGGTAAAAAACAAAAACAATCACAAAAAAAATAGCAATCATCAAAAACAAAAAAGATCGGTTCTTTGCATTTATTTCACGCGAATAAATTTGTTTCATTCCAGCATCTGCTTTTTGCCATAAGGATATTTGTTGTTTTCTCAAAACAATGAGTCCTTCGGAAGAAATTTGCCACCATTGATCGGCGGTATAAGTACTGTCAACTTTGAATGTATTAAAAACCTGATCCAGGTAATCAAACATTGGTTTATAAGCGGTTGAGCTTTTCTCTTCGTTAAACAATTTTACTGAGGCCGGAGAAGCTTTTAATAAAAATTCATTTTCATAGGTTTTTGATACTTTATATACGCCTAAAGTACCAAATAATGTTTCCATCACATATTTGCGCGTGTATAAGACATTAAAAACATTCGTTCGCACAATTCCCAGGTATGTAATTAACTCAGAAAGTATTTTTTGAGCGATCAAATCCTGGTAAACGAGCTTGAGAAATGTATTACCGCCGGGGATAGAGGTTTTTAACGTATTCAATCTGAATATAGCATCCGTATAATATTGCATCGCCATATCAGCAGTAAAATGCTTAGCGTCAATGGCACTGCGGGTCTCATTCAGGTGATCTAAAATAGTATATTTTGGAAAATCTTTTAAGGCAAGGTCGTTGCTTTTTTCAAGAAGCTCTACAATAGAATCAACTTTCTCACGATGTTCCGGAATTTGAACGAAACTGGTATCTTTTATAAGTTTCAAATAACTATATCGCCTTTCACGCGCAAGCTCATTGATCAATTCACTGATATCCTGCGACTGATCTACATGATTAATATAATTTCCTATTAATTCTACCGATTTTGTTTTATCCCGAAAAATAATGGCTGAAAAATATATCAGAAATAAAACGGGCACAATGCCGATTAATAGCAACTTGATCGTGAGAGGTAATTTTATAAAAAAAACAATCATTATAAAAAGATAGGATGAAAGGCGCTGATATTAAATATCTGCACCGATATTATACCGATATTTTGCAGGCTAAGTTAATATATCAACAGGATATCGTTCGGGTTTTTTTTGAAAGGTTTTTTTGAAAGTTGTTTTATGGTTTTGCTATCCCGAATTCTTTCTATTTTCTGAATAAAAATATAAGTATCGCGTTTGTTAGATGCCAAAAAACTGAAACAGTAAAATGAGATTTCGTACTATTTATTATTGCCCGCCACACATTATTTTTTGACGTTACTCCTTGCTATTTTTACATCTGCAACCGTTACTAAAGCCGCTTTATTTCCAAAACTATTTCTTACAAAAGTCAATACATCCGCTATCTGTTGATCTTTTAAAACTTTGCCAAGTGCCGGCATCGGATTGGAATATGTCTCCTCATCAATGTCAACATTTTTAAGTCCATTCAAAATGATTTTGATCAACGTTTCTTTATCTCCTAAAACATAAGAAGTATTTATTAACGGTGGCGTCAAACGAGGCACACCACCACCATCAGCCTGGTGGCAGGAGATGCAATATTTTTTATAAACTTTTTCTCCAGCAGCTTTTGATTTTTGTAAGGAAGATGATTGATAAGGAATTTCTTTATCAGAATCTTTCGCATTAAACAATAACCAGGTAAATGGCACTAATAAAAAGAAGAGCACAAATAATTTATTCAACTTTATTTATTTTTTCTGGTAACTAATTTTGTAGATGGTTCCTTTTACATCATCAGATACATAAAGTGAACCATCTGGTCCCTGTGCTAATCCACATGGCCGATGCGCTGCATTTCGTGGTGAGTTAATGTCTTTTGTTCCTGCAAATCCATCCGCAAAAACTTCCCATTTGCCGTCCGGTTTTCCATCTTTGAATGGAACAAATACTACAAAATAACCCGCTTGCTTTTCAGGGCTTCTGTTCCATGATCCATGAAAAGCAATGAATGCGCCATGCTTATATTTTTCAGGAAATTGATTGCCTGTATAAAATAATAAATCGTTTGGAGCAAGATGGCCGGGGAAAGCAATTACCGGGTCTAAATATTTTTTATCTGCAGTTTTCTTTCCATTGCCACCATATTCGGGCATCAGGATTTGCTTTTTTTGAATCTGATCGTAATAAATATAAGGCCAGCCCGCATCAACGCCTTTATGTAGTTCATACATGCATTCAGCAGGAAGGATTGCTGAAGTTTTAGTATCATAATATTGTGGAAAAAGATCGTGTAACTGATCGCGTCCATGCTGCATTACAAAAAGTGCATTGTCCTGTGTGTTCCAATCCAATCCAACTACATTTCTCAATCCAGTGGCATAATGAACGCCATCCCCATATGTCTGGTTTGCTTTATCTGCTTTAAACTGCCAGATGCCTCCCGCAGAATCGAGGATCGGGCATCCTTTCATTCCCATAGAACCAGGCACACGGTCTTGCTCCTGGCAGGAATTGCTATAAGCGCCAATATTCACATAAATGTTTCCATCATTATCAAGTGCGACCGATTTTGAATTATGTTCGCCCCGGTCTAACAAACCAGAAATTATTTTTTCAGGATTAGCGGCATCCGTTACTTCATCTTTATCATTCAGTTTGTAACGGTACACATCTGTGTTAGAGGAAGCATATAAGTAGCCATTTTTAATGCGCATGGCTGTGCCACTATAATCCCCAAAACCTGATTTCTGCTCCAATTTACCATCATTGCTTTTTTGTAAAAATAATATCCCATTTCCATCTTTTTTACGACCAAGTTTTACATAAATATCCCCTTCTTTAGTTACAGCAATATGTCTTGCTTCACCCAGGTTGTCTGCAACTTTGATAGCGCTGAAACCAGCAGCCAGCGTTAGCCCTGCGTTATCAGCATCACCAACAGAAGTTTGTTTTTTGGTTGCAGGCGAAGAAATATTTGTAAAGGAAAAAATGCAAAAAGCTCCTGCAGTTAAAAACAGAAGCATCAATACAAAGTTTTTTTTCATTTGAGGAATTATTTAAGAATTGTGAGTAATAAAACCGTTAGAAAAATGTAAATGGGCTTACAAAGATAAAATATTTACCCAATTTGCTGATGTGCTATTTACGGATGTGCCGATGTACAGTAAACCGACAAATATTATCAATTCCTGTTTTAAAAAAGTGCCACTGATTGATGCTTCTTTTTTGCTGAATTCAAAGTAAATCATGTGTTTTTCCTCTTTGTGCTTCAAAGGAAGTACTGTAATTTTTTTTTGCAATGGATGCTTTGGAAGAAATCTGTTATAATTTTCACGTACAGAAATTAAATTTATTGAATAAAAGTTGCTTTACTGTAGATAATTAAGGCAAAATCAGCGATTCTTTTTTTAATGGAACAAACTTTGCGGCATTTGTAAATTGATAACTTTTTTTAAAAGCAATAAGTGAACATTCAATCAGCTATGAGAAGAATTTTCTAAAGAATTTTTCCCGGTAAATTATGAAAAATAAAAAAATAAAATGAACTTATCAGAAAAGTATAAGGCGATTAGAAATTATACAGAAGAAATCTGCAAACCCTTACAGACAGAGGATTACGTGGTGCAGCCTGTAGTAGATGTAAGCCCGCCGAAGTGGCACATCGGGCATACAACCTGGTTTTTTGAGACATTTATTTTGAAACCATATTTGGATGGCTATGAAGAATTTGATCCTCAGTATAATTATGTTTTCAACAGCTATTATGAAACTGTTGGCGCAAGAGTAATCCGCACAGACCGTGGAAATTTGAGCCGCCCAACTGTGGAAGAAATTTATAAATACCGAAAATATGTAGATCAGGCTATGAACCAGTTTTTTCAAAAAAATATTTCAAAAGAAATTGAAGAAATAGTAACGCTGGGATTCAATCATGAGCAGCAGCACCAGGAACTTTTGATGACGGATATAAAATATATTCTGGGTAATAATCCTTTGTTTCCGTTGTATAAATATGAGGGCAGTAAACAAATAAATAATAAAGATTCATCTTCAGATTCTGAGAATCGTTTTATAAAAGTTGGAGAAGGCATTTATGACATTGGTTATGAAGGCAATGGATTTTGTTTTGATAATGAATTACAAAAACACCCGGTTTTCTTAGGTGAATTTGGCATTGCCAAAAATCTAATTACCAATGCCGGATATCTTGAGTTTATAAATGCAGGCGGTTATAAAAATTTTAATTATTGGCATGCCGACGGTTGGGAGTGGGTAAGAACAAATCGCATAGAAGCGCCACTTTATTGGTATTTTATTGATGGCAAATGGTATTATTATACATTGACGGGATTGCAATTATTGGATATGAATGAGCCGGTTTGTCACGTGAGTTATTATGAAGCGGCGGCGTTTGCATCGTGGAAGCAAATGCGCTTGCCTACTGAGTTTGAATGGGAAGCGGCTTCTG
>JBQCFO010000570.1:0-5496 GCA_051959055.1 Ginsengibacter sp.
AATTTATTGTTAAAGGTAAACGAGCGGTAAAAAAAATGATTCCCCTTGATTTAATTTTATTCGTGGGCATATCTTTTGATAGTGGAGGTTTAACAATCGACGCTGTTAAAAGAAGACGGTTATTTCAACAAAATTTTATTAAAATAAAAATTTCCATAAATGAAAACAAAGAATATTTTTTTTACTGTACTAATTAGTGCAGTCACCACTTTGGGAGTTATTTTCGGGTATAACAAATTTGATCATAATGGAAATAACCCAAATTTTCAATCTGCAATTCCGGCAAATTATAAATATGCAGGTTTTCTGGATAGTGGCAACAGTCCTACAGGTGGTCCGGTAGATTTTACACAAGCTGCATCAGCCGCCATTCCCGCAGTAGTTCATATCAAAACTCTTACGAATGCGAAAGCTGTTAATAATAATTTGCCTCAAAGGCAAAATCCTTTTTCTGATTTATTTGGGGATGATCTTTTAAATCAATTATTTGGACAAGGAGGAGGACAGCAGAGAATGTTGCCTGAGCGTGCTTCCGGTTCAGGTGTTATTATCAGTGATGATGGCTATATTGTAACCAATAATCACGTTGTAGCTGGCGCAGATAAAGTAACCGTTACCATGAGCGACAGGAAGGTCTATACTGCAAAAGTAATTGCAGCCGATCCTTCTTATGATCTTGCTGTTGTAAAAGTAGATGCAAAAAATTTACCGTTCTTACTTTACGGAAATTCAAATGACACAAAAATAGGGCAATGGGTTTTGGCAATCGGATATCCGCTTTATTTAGACGCTACTGTGACTGCCGGAATCATCAGTGCAAAATCAAGAGCATTAGGTTTGAATCGTGATAAGACTGGTGGCACTTCCATGGCAGTAGAATCTTTTCTTCAAACAGATGCGGCTGTAAATCCGGGAAACAGCGGAGGTGCATTGATTAATACCAGCGGTCAACTCATCGGTATTAATTCAGCGATTGCATCACCTACCGGATATTATAGTGGATATTCTTATGCAATTCCGGTAGATATTGTAAAAAAAGTGGTGAATGATTTGATCAAATACGGAAGCGTACAAAGAGGATTTTTAGGTGCAATGTTTTTAGATGCAGGCAGACTGACTGATGAACAAAAACAGCAGAATAATGTTCCTGTCTCTGCCGATGGAATATATATTACCAATCTTGTAAAAGATGGCGCTGCAGCACAGGGAGGAATGCAGGTAGGAGATATCATCCGTAAAATAAATGGTGTAAGCATCAATTCAGGATCAGAATTGCAGGAACAATTGAGCAATTTTAAACCAGGTGATAAAATCAGTGTTACTGTTAGCCGGAATGGCAATGAAAAAACAATGAATGTAATTCTGAAAAATAATGCCGGAAATTATGATATTGTGAAGGCAACAACGATGCTTGACAAGCTTGGCGCAGATTTGCAGACTCTTGATCCCCAAAGAGCAAAGTCATTGGGGCTGAATGGTGGAGTAGTAGTGAAAAAAATAAATGAAGGAGCTTTAAACGATCAAACCAGAATGCGCGATGGTTTTATCATCACCAAAGTAAATGGTAAAGAAGTAAAAACGCTGGATGATTTAAGAAATCTGATTGGTAACCAAACCGACATTACTATTTCGGGTGTTTATCCTGGCTATAATGAACCTTTCGAGTACCCATTGACATTAGATGACACACCTGAATAATATGATAAATAATAACAATTGAAAAACGGCCGCAATTTTGTGGCCGTTTTTATTGTATTTTCTGGCAGAATGAATCTTGAAACAGTTAATGATTTTGCTGATAAAAAAATGTCGCAAAAAAAATGGATTATTTGTTGGGTAGACTGGAAATTTTATTATCTTCGCGCTCCCAAATTAAGGGATTTGGATCGGTAGTTCAGTTGGTTAGAATGCCGCCCTGTCACGGCGGAGGTCGCGGGTTCGAGTCCCGTCCGGTCCGCAAAAAAAGCCTCCTCATTGATGTGAGGCTTTTTCTTTTATGCCATTCTATGTTTACATTTTAAAATCGGAGTGTGATGGAAGCTTCTATAAAGGCTTCTCTGAAAATCCTTTACAAAGACTCGATCAACATAACAAAGGAGAAAGCCATTATACTTCATCAAAAACTCCGTGGAAATTGGTATATATTGAAGAGTTACCAGATAAACGTTCGGCCCTGATAAGAGAGAAAAATTTAAAGAAAGCCACTACTCAAAGATTGCATGAAATTATCAATTCGAATAAAAATATTTTGCAAAAGTTTCAGGACGATTAGAACATCCCCACAGTACTGTGGGGACGGGTTCGAGTCCCGTCCGGTCCGCAAAAAAAGCTTTGATTCAATCAAAGCTTTTTTATGATGTAAATACACTTTATTTTGCCGCCAATTATACACCACGCAGCAAGGAATTAGCGCGATTTTTCGTAACCGTTAGAAGCTATTTATGCTACTTTGAAAAAATGAAATTTTCACTTATTTGTTTACCTGCTGCAGGCTTCGGTTCATCATTACCTCGTTTGCGAAAATATTATTCACACAGTTAATTTTATTAAAAAAAAAATTACATATTTTTTTAAATAAAGTAGTAATAAATCAGAGTCGTTAAAATGGAAACCCGGCTTATTTATTTGTTTACTGAAAGACGTACTATTATATTCACGGCTCCGTTAGCGGTAAAAAAGTAAATTCCCACTTTACCGGATTTTGCCAATCTTTGCCCTTAAAACTTCCAACTGGCGCCTTTATCAAAACCTGATTCCAACCTTTGTGCAAAAGTATTTTTGTGGGCAGGCGATAAGAATATCCTTCATCAATCAATGGAATTTCTGAATTTCCCTTTTGACCGGCATACTCCCAAACAGGTGGAGGCACTACCTTTCCATTTACCCAAACTTTACTTTGCAAATCATTCCATGTTCCTTGATCAGGTGTATCTGTTGCAGGCGAACGGGAAAGATCATTGAATCCAATCCAAAAATCAGCAACCTTTTCTTCATCACTCCAGATCTTTGTGGTGGCATACCATGTGGTGTTTTCTGAAGGATTTTCTATTACCCCATTGATCAAAGGATACCACCAATGTCTCAAAACTACTGTGCCGCCAATTGCTTTTAAAGTAGAAGAATCAGGAAAATTTTTATTTTCAGGAGCAAAGGATTTGAAGAGATCACCACCGTTTTTATAAGGGCCAAATAATTCCCAATGCATCATCATCTGGCAGTAATATGGAAAAGGAATATTTTTGAAATATTGTTCTTTGTGATCCAATAATCTTTTTTCAAACTCTGAGTATTCCTTTTCCTGGCTTTCAGATTTCACATTCGAAATCCAGCCACGAATTCCGCCGCCACGCCAGGTTCTTTCTGCAAAAGCAATCATTCCGGGATAAACCGGGTTTTCATTAAAAATTTTATTTTTATCATCAACTCTCCTATCGGGCCATAAGCAAAGTGTGGCACCTTTGATATTTTTATTTTCTTTTTCTACATTGCCGATTTGCCGGAAAAAAATCGTTACAGGCGCTTCCAAAGGGTCCATATGATTCAGATAAAGATGACGCGAATCAATGAATTTTATATCAGATTGCGAAGCTGATTTTCCATTATCATCCATCCATAATTGCCGCATTGTTTCCGGCAAAAAATTACCACCTGGTTCCCATCCGATTGTTTTTTTTCCAAACCCCTGCAGGTATTTTGTTATTTCAGGAATAAAATTTTTATTATGAATTTTTACTTCATCGCCTCCAATATGAAAATAGGGAAGATTATATGTTGTACAGAATTCTTTCAAAATATTTTTAAGCATAACAATCCCGGAATCAGTCTGCATGTCTGTATGCATTGCTCTTTTGAAAGCGTCGCTGTGGCCAGGCATATCCATTTCAGGCACCAGAGTGATATATCTTTCTTTACAATAACGGATCAGTTCTTTCATGTTTTCCTCTGTGTAATATTGCCCCTTGTCCCGTAGCATATTTTGAGGAGAAGTTAATTGCGGGTATAATTTACTTTGCAAACGCCAGGCAATATCTTCTGTAAAATGAAAATGAAAAATATTCAGTTTATAAAAAGCCATTTTTTCAATTTGCTCTTTTAACATGGTCATTGGCTGGTAATTCCTTCCCACATCCACCATATATCCCCGCCATGAAAAAGCAGGCCAGTCCTTTATTTCACAGTTATTAATCAATTCACCATCACGCATCAATTGTTCAAAAGTTTGTATGGCATAAAAAATTCCTTGTGGAGTATTTGCACCGAGAGAAACTTTATTCCCGCTTATAGTTAAAGCATACGCTTCATCATTTAATTGCGGAGCATTTACTTTTTCAAATTTCAATTCAATATATGGAGCATTGCCAGTTATTTGATTTACAATATTTACATGCCATCCTTTTGCTTCAATTTTTTGTTGCAACAGTTCCGCCTCTTTTTGCAAGCTTTTATCTTTTACAAAAATGTTTTTACACATATATAAAGCGAAATTTCCATCATTCCATTTTAAAGATTGGGGCAATGGAATGATCGAAGGTTTTTCATTCAAATCATACACATAAGGGTAAATTAAATGTTTCCAAAGTGCATAACCGGCTCCCAGCAAATGCAGACCATCATTAGAATAAACAGTATTCATTTTCCCGTTCGCATCGGTAAAATGATCATGCAAATCAATATAACGGTAATGATGAGAGGAAGATTCTTTTTCAATCATTTTGTTTACCTCAATTATTTTTTCACCATTTTTAGTATGTGTGGGAAATTTGCCATACACATCATTTACCGGTAAAATACTTTGAACAAATAATCTGGTAGCTGGTGACTCCTGGTGAAGGTAATCTGCCATAAGCAAAATATTTTTCACTAGGCTATCCGCTGCAATTCCACGTGCCAGATCATTGGTACCAACCATCATAAAAATCTTTGCAGGTTTTCTTCTAACAATATCTGCAAAACGATTAATCAATCCGGCAGTAACATCACCACTAAATCCTCTTGATTTTACATGAATATCATGAAATAGTTCGCTCCAGATTGCTCCATCTGTAATGCTGTTTCCGATAAAGACAATATCTTCTTTAGTATCAGGAAGGCTTGCTGCAAATGAAGCTTTTTGTTGATAATAAGTGGAAAACAAACTATCGGAATAAGCAGGCAATTTTATTTGTGCGCAGACACTTGCACTGATAAAACTCAATACCACTAACCCTTTCAGGTATTTAAAAAAAAATTTGCTATCTCTTTGTTTTGATTGATTCATGAAAAAACATTTTTAATTCGGCAAAAAAGAATTCCTGGTTTTCCCGTTTTTTTACTTTCATTTCTTGTCCAGTAAAGAAACTTTTATTGAAGATTCTTATTTTTAATCTGCTTTCTTTTTTTACCCGTTGCGTGTATAGGTTTAAGTTTAAATACCATCATTTTATTCGTACTTCCGCGCATGAGTTTGCTGCTCATTACATCAGAAGAAATTTATTTCCATTTTACCATCGTAAACCT
>JBQCFO010000571.1:0-6312 GCA_051959055.1 Ginsengibacter sp.
ATCTAATGAAGCGAGGATTTTCTTACGATTTCTTTTGCTGCAATCCAGCCACTGGTCCATGCATGTTGAAAATTAAAACCACCGGTTATTCCATCTACGTTTAAAATTTCTCCGGCAAAAAAGAGCCGGGAAACAATTTTACTTTCCATGGTATTGGCATCTATCTCGTTTAATTTTATTCCGCCTGCTGTTACAAATTCTTCTTTAAAAGTGGTTTTTCCTTTTACCAAAAACTGTTGTGAGCACAATTGTTTGGCCAGTTGGTTTTGTTGCTTTGCCGGAAGATCTGCCCATCTTATTTCCGCATTAATTCCACATTCGTACAGATGATATTCCCACAACCGCTGTGGAAGGTTAAATGGATTTTTATTAATGATTTTTTTGGATGCAAATTCATTTCTGATCGATTTCAATTTATCCAAAACTGAATTTTCATGATAATCGGCAAGCCAGTTTATCGAAATTGAAAAATCATAATTCATTTTAGCAAGTTCGATGGCAGCAAAAGCAGATAACTTTAAAACTCCGGGCCCGCTAAAACCCCAGTGGGTAATAAGCAACGGTCCTCGTTTAGAAAATTTGGTTCCGTTTATTTTTACCTGCACATCTTCAACAGAAATTCCCATCAACTGTGAAATTGGATTTTTGGGAACATTGAACGTAAACAATGATGGTACGGGACTTTCAAAGCTATGGCCAAGTTTGGCAAGCCAGTTATATTGATCTGTTTTATGAAAACCACCACAGGCAACACACACAGAATGTGCTTCTAAAACACTTCCATCTTTTGAAAATAATCTAAAATTTTCGCCATTGTGTTGGGAAGATATTTTCTCAATAGTTACAATTTCACGATTCATCAGAATTTCTACATGGTATTTATTTGCTTCATGAAGCAGGCAATTAATAATCGTTTCAGAAGAATCAGTAATTGGAAACATACGGCCATCACTTTCCGTTTTTAATTTTACATTCCTTTTTTCAAACCATTCCACAGTGTTTGTTGTAAAAAAATAATGAAATGCCTGTTTTAAAAATTTTTCACCACGTGGATATTTTTTAATCATCTCTGCGATGCTGAAACACGCGTGGGTAACATTGCAACGGCCTCCCCCGCTCACCTTTACCTTGCTTAATAGTTTGTTTGTTTTTTCAATGATGGTTACCTCGAGTTCCGGGCATAGCCTGGCCGCATTTACCGCACAGAAAAATCCAGCAGCGCCACCTCCGATTACAATAAGTTTTTTCTTCACAAATGCAAGATATTGGAAAAGATTTATCAGCACGAAAAGACTGGAATAATTTCGATTTATAAATAAAACCTTCACCGATTCTTTATACCATTAATTAAAAAAACGAAAACAGAAAATCTTCGTATTTATCGGTTTACTGTTAAAAATCAAAACGAATTTCAATTATAACTTCAACATTATCATTTAATTAGAAGGGATTCAAGAGTTTTTCTTTCCACGCAGGTTCATTTTGGCATATTAGTTGAATATCTTATCTAAAAAATTACACACTATGAAAAAGATCCTTTTAAGTATGTTGATTTGCGGATCCATGTTATCCGCCTCAGCCCAGGTTACAGATTCCACAACTACCACCGTTCACAAGTATTACTACTACCCTTCTTCTAACGTTTACTTTGATGAGGCGTCAGGGAATTATTGGTACAAGGATAATACTTCGAAATGGACAGAAACACAAACTTTACCAACAACCATCACTATTGAGAAAACACCGCGATATTCATTAAATTTTAACGGAACAGAACCATGGAAAAATAATGCCGCTGATATAAAAAAATATAAAGTAAAAAAGAATGGAACAGTGAAAATGAAAACGCAAAAAGATGCTGATCATTAATCAAATGGAAGCCTCGTTTTTTACGGGGCTTTTTTCTTTTTAATCTTTCACCTTACTTCTACAAATCAGCTTCAACGGGCTTCTCCAAATTTTGCAATAAAATAAAACCACTGCTTCGAAAGTTATAAACATTTCGTTTTTCGTAAATACATGCATTTAACGTTGAAGGTTTTAGCATCGCATTTTTCATTAAATTTGCACTTCCAAAAAAGCAATAGATGAAAACTTCCAGTATTATCATTTTAGTGGTTATTGCAGCCGCCATCGGTGCATTGTTAATGTATTCTGTAGATTTTTCGACTTACGATACCATCGGTTCTGCCAAAGAAAAACAGGGACAATATGTTCATCTGATCGCCAAACTGGACAAATCGAAACCCATTCAATACGACGCATTAAAAGACCCGAATTATCTTTCATTTTATGCTGTAGACAGCCTTGGCAACAGCACACAGGTAATCTACAGAAATACAAAACCTGCGGAACTCGAACAAAGTGAGCGCGTAGTTTTGAAAGGAAAAATGGAAGGAAATATTTTTGAATGCAATGACATCTTACTCAAATGTCCGTCGAAATACAAGGACGATAAAAAACAATTAGAAAAAACGGTTACTCAATATTAAGACTGCATCATGACCTTTGAGAATGAACATTTACTGCCGGGACAGGTAGGCCATTTTTTCGTATTACTTGCTTTTGTTGCTTCTATCGTTTCCGCAATCTCGTATTTTACTGCGTCTAAAATCCAACAGGAAAACGAAAAGCAATCATGGATTCGTTTTGCCCGCGGCGCATTTTTTATCCAGGTATTTTCCCTTCTTGCCGTATTTTCCTGCATTTATTATATATGTTCGAACCATTATTATGAATATCTCTATGTTTATAAACATGCGTCAAAAGAATTAGAACCAAAGTATCTTCTGGCGTGTATTTGGGAAGGACAGGAAGGAAGTTTTCTGTTGTGGGCTTTGTGGCATTGCGTGCTGGGAATGGTTTTAATTTTTACTGCTAAAAAAAGAGAAGCGGCTATCATGTCGATTATAAATATTGCGCAGTTTTTCCTCATTTTGATGATATTGGGCTTGTACATTTTTAATGTCAGGATTGGAAGTAACCCATTTGTTCTTACCAGGAATGAATTGGCAGGCCCTATTTTTTTGCAGGCAGATTATCTTACTTACATAAAAGATGGAATTGGTTTAAATCCATTGTTGAGAAATTACTGGATGGTAATTCATCCCCCAATTTTGTTTTTAGGATTTGCGAGCACTATTGTTCCCATTGCTTTTGCATATTCATCTCTGATTAACAAAGACTGGGGTGGATGGGTGAAAGCCGCATTACCATGGACTTTATTCAGTGCATGTGTTTTGGGAACCGGCATTATGATGGGTGGAAAATGGGCCTATGAATCACTTTCATTTGGTGGTTACTGGGCATGGGATCCGGTAGAAAATGCGGCGTTTGTTCCGTGGCTGATTCTTGTGTCAGGATTACATTGCATGGCAATTTTTAATTCCACAAAAAATGCTTTAAGAGCTTCTTACCTGTTTATCATTCTCACTTATTTGTTTGTTCTCTATTCCACATTTTTGACAAGAACCGGGATTCTCGGCGATACTTCTGTGCATTCATTTACGGAAGCAGGAACAGCAATGAACGTGCTCATTGGAATTTATGTAATTGCCATTTCCCTGCCGGTATTTTATTTGTTTTTCAAAAATTATAAAAGCATTCCTTCCATTCAAAAAGAGGAAGATATGTCTTCAAGGGAATTCTGGATGTTTATTGGTGCATTGATACTTTTTCTTTCCGCATTGTTTGTAATTTCAATTACTTCTTTACCGGTTTATAATAAAATATTCGGAACAAATCTGGCCGATCCGCAGGACCGCGAATTCGCATATAATAAAGTACTGGTGCTGGTTGCAGTGATTGTTGGATTGCTTACCGGTGTTTCTCAATTTTTAAGATATAAAAACACAGATAAAAAATATCTAATTAAAAAAATTGCATGGCCTTTGGGAATTTCAGTTATTGGAACCGGTTTACTCATGATTTTTTATCCGGTAGATTACACACAAAAAGGGCCTGGTTTTTTAGTTGCTGTTAATCTTGCTTTGTTTGCTTCTATTTTTTCAGTTTTGGCAAATGCATTTTACCTGAAATCTGTATTAAAATGGAATTTAAAAGCCGGTGGCGCAGCCATTTCTCATCTGGGTTTTGCATTAATGATTGGCGGAATGCTTATTTCTTCAGGAAATAAGAAAGTAATCAGCGATAATAGCAAAACTGGCTTATTCATTCCTTTTGCCAAAGACCCGACTGGCAGAGGAACGGAAAACCCTATGGAAAATCTGACACTTTTAAAAGATGTGCCGACCCGCATGGGAAAATATACGGTAACGTATGTAAACGATTCTGCTTCAAATGAAAAAGACCGCACGTTCTATAATCTGCATTTTCAAAAAATTGACAGCGTTTCCGGAAAAGTAGAAGAAAATTTTATATTATCTCCCGATGCATACCGGATGAAAGACAATAATCTTACTTCGAATCCGGGAACAAAACATTATTTGACACACGATATATTTACCTATATTTCTACCATTTCGGTTCCGGATGCATCCAAAGACACGGCTACTTTTAAACCACATACACTCGCAATTGGTGATTCAGTTTTTTACTCAAAAGGATATTTTATTTTAAATGGCATTGAAAAAAATCCTGATAATGAAAGGTTTCATTTTTCTCCGTCAGATACGGCACTCGTAGCAGATGTTACTGTGTACAGCGATAACGGTACCAGTTACAAGGCTTATCCTGCCTTAGTCATTCAAAATCAGGAATTAAATTTTATAAATGATACAGTAAGTGCCCAGAATCTTTACCTGAATTTTTCCGGAATTGCTGATGGCAATAAGTTTAAAATCAATTCGAAAGAAACGGATAAACTCACTGAGTTTATTACGCTCAAAGCCTATTATTTTCCTTATATCAATTTAGTGTGGCTCGGATTGGTAATTATGTCGGCGGGTTTTATTGTTTCGCTGGTAAACCGCGTGAGAGCTCCAAAAATATGGGCGTATGTTTCAATTGGTTTGGTACTGGTATTCTTGTTTTATCTTTTTCTTCTCGCAAATAATTAACGTTTTGATGAATGAGGTTGGCGCAGCACAGGTCTCCGCATATGGCAATTTGATAAAACCTTTACAAAATATGCTTTGATTTTGATTTATAAAATTATAAATTTACAGGAGCAATGCGTACCAAACACAAAATACCGCCATTCGTATTTTCTCTGATGATTATGGTATTTATATTCACCTCTTACCAAAGTAAAGCCCAAACACAAACACAAACTGCCCAGCCGTCATTTATACCCATTTTCGCACAACACGGCATTAACGATACGATAATTTGTTCGGCAGTCGTTTATGAAGGTGATACAATAGAAGCAAAAATTCTTGCCGGTGTTTATGTTTTGGGCAAAAGAAATGCGGCTGGGAGAGCAGAATGGACGAGATTAAGAAACGCGGTTTATGTTACATATCCTTATGCCAAGCGTGCTGGTTGGGTATTCAGCGATATTGAAAATCATATTGCTCATAACCCAAATAAACTGGAAGTAACCCGTTATATTAATAGCCGGGAAAAAGAATTGAAAAAAGAATTCACCGAGCCTTTAAAAAATTTATCTGTTTACCAGGGAAAAGTTTTGATGAAACTGATCAACCGCGAAACCGGTGGCACCAATTGCTATGATATATTAAAAGAACTTAAAGGCGGATTCACCGCACGTTTTTGGCAAACAGTCGCATTTGTTTTTGGCAGCGATCTCAAGCAACCGTATGATGCAAAAGGCAAAGACGCCGAAATCGAAAGTATTGTAAAAGAAGTGCAGCGGATGTATGGATATTCGGGTTAAAAAACATTCAGTAAACAAAGGAATAATCCTATTTTCTGTTTTTGCGAATCCATACTAAATTTTAGGCCGTATCATAGAATCGGCCTCTTTGCTGCAAAAGATTATTAAACAAGGAATTTAAACCATTTAACTTTAGTAACGACCTGCTTTCTCTTTTGAAAAATTTTATTACCTGATTTTCGATTTCACCATGAAGAGGTTTTTAAAAAATCTTATTTAAAATCTTGCAAGCAATTTAAAATTGAGCATCCTCGGCGTTAACCGGTTTGGAATGGCAAAAATATTATTGTTAAAGTCTTTTATCAGCTGATAAGAAATCACATTGGCGCGGTCAATCAGGTTAAAAACTTCCAGGCTTGCCCAGATATTTTCAAAACTTTTAAATGGCGAATGGCTGCGCCTTAATGATCTTTCACTCAGTAATAATGCACTAAAACCCACATCCACTCTGATATAAGGCTCTATGATGAGTGCATTTCTGTATCTCACACTATTGGGAATATTATAACTCATGT
>JBQCFO010000572.1:0-4081 GCA_051959055.1 Ginsengibacter sp.
CATTCGTAAACTTGATAAAGGATGTTTAATATTTAATATTGAAAGAGAACAAGGTTATAAAATTGCCATAGTAAATCAAACGAATCATAGTGAGGCAGCTTATTGGATCGACGATTTTTTGAAGTTAAAAATCAGAAACGACAATTATACTCAAACAAATACGATATTAAAAGTTTACAAAGATTTTGTAACCAAAAAAATTGATGAAGAATTTGAGATTTCAAAAACCGATAAGATTGATTTGCTGAACAGATCAATCAAATACTTTAAGAAAAAAGAGCATTTTGATTTGGACGAATTTTCAAATGAAGTATTAGCCCATGAACAGGGAATTGAATCATTTAAGAGATTTAAAAAGAATTATGAAGATGATTTTGAAACAGAGATTGGCGATTCATTTTTAATCTCTGGTACAGCCGTGAAAAAACAGGCAAGAGTATTTAAAAGCGTTTTGAAGCTTGATAAAAATTTCCATATTTACATTCATGGCAATAAAGAACTGATTGAAAAAGGATATGATGAAGAAATGAAAATGAACTATTATAAGGTTTATTTTAAAGAAGAGAATTAAAATCTCAAAATAGAATCAGCACAAAAATGTTTTTTTAAAAATGGAACCTCCTTTTGAAACAAAGCAAGACCTTTACATTCAGTTCGTGTCATCAGCAAAAACCGGAAAAAGTTTATCAATGACCTTTCTCATTTCAACTTTTTTCAGTGGGCAAATTTGAACCGGTTAATGGAATTGAAGAGCAAGTAATATGGCAAGCCCTTAGGAAAAACGGTGTGTCGGACATGGCCTGTTACATCATCAGCGAAAACGCCGATCAACACATTAGATACCAAAGAAGCTATAAGCGAAACTGTTGGCTACAGAATGGGGACAATTCTTGTTTTTGGCAACGCTGATATGATTCACTTGAAAGTGAGACAATGAACATAAGATATATCAGTAAAAAAGTAAAATAAACGCCTGTGTTCTGTCGGGGTCACGAAACACTGCTTGCCCTCAGTGCTAATCAAGAACATAAAAAAGTAGAATAATGACAACAACACCAAAAAACGGAAATGAGAAGCAGGTTCTTTCGTTTGCTTCTTCAGAAGGATGGAGAAATTGGCTTGCTGAGAATCATGCTAAATCAAACGGCGTTTGGCTGCGGTTCTCTAAAAAAGATTCAGACGAAAAAACCGTTACATACGCAGAGGCTCTTGAAGAAGCATTGTGTTATGGTTGGATTGACGGGCAAGTGAACAAGCATGATGCAAAATCTTACCTTCAAAAATTTACACCACGAAGGCCAAAAAGTATTTGGTCTAAAAGGAATACCGAAAAAGCTGAACACTTGATTCGGGAAGGCAAAATGGAAAAAGCGGGAATGCAACAAGTGGAATTGGCTAAAGCCGATGGCCGCTGGCAACAGGCGTATGATTCGTCTAAAAATATGAAGGTGCCGGAAGATTTTTTACAACAGCTTTCAAAGAATGAAAAAGCAAAAACTTTTTTTGACGGATTAAACAAGGCAAATCTATATGCGATCGCATGGAGGTTGCAAACAGCGAAGAAACCCGAAACAAGAGAAAAACGGTTAAAGGAAATCCTGGAAATGATGAGTGAAGGGAAAAAATTTCATTAACAACGGGGAGAAGATCAAATCGGTCGCGGAAGCATTTGCAAAAAATGATCCTCATGTAAAAAATGGTTTAATTACAGAATGGCATGTGCGCAGATTTCGCAAGGAACCAACGATTTGAATGGTCTTTGATGGTTGTGCATGATAGTTTTACTTTAAAACTTTATATTGTGCAGGAGGGTTCTACCAAGTATTTCTGAAACATCAGAAATATCATATCTCAACGAAAGCTGTTCCTCACATTCGACAAGAATCTCATCGGAAACAGCCAAATGATAACGATTTTGCTCTGGTGCTTCGTAGGTAATTGAAAAAAACTATCCCCTGTTCTTTTTCAACTGTTGCAAAAGCGCTTTCATATCTTTTGGCAAAGGTGCTTCAATAAAAAATTCCTTCTGATGTATGTCTTTAAAATGCAAACTTGCCGAATGCAGTGCAAGTCTGCTTATCAGCGGTTTTTCTTCCAGCTCATTCTGGCTGAGTTTATATTTTTTTTTGAATGAAGAAAGCATTATTGGTTTTCCATCTCCATAAATTTCATCGCAAATAATGGGATGGCCAATAAATTTTGTGTGCACCCGGATCTGATGCGTTCTTCCACTTTGAATTTCAAATTGAACCAAAGAATAAATGCCATAATCTTCAAGCACTTCGTAATTTGTCAGAGAAGGTTTTCCTTTTTTGCTGATGGTCATCATGCCTTTTTTTGTTGGATGTTCAGCAATCGGTTCATTGATCGAACCCCCTTTTTCAGGCATACTTCCACGCACAATTCCTAAATAATTTTTTTCAATATTTCTTTGTTCAAATAACTGAGAAAGATATTTATGAGTTCCTTCATTTTTTGCAAAAAGAATTAATCCGCTGGTGTCGCGGTCCAGGCGATGAACAATAAATATTTTCCCGTATTTCTGATTTAATATTTTATACAACGATAGCTGCGTTTCGTCATGCCTGTCAGGAATCGTAAGGATTCCTGATTCTTTGTTGACAGCAACAAAATCGTTGTTTTCAAAAATGATGGAAAATCCTTTCACAGTTTATTTCGTTTTAGATTCGGGATTGATGGTTTTTTTATTATTCCCGGCGCCACTGATGTTTTTACCTTTGTTCATAAATTTTAATGCCCGGATTTCCTTTTCATTGAGATATCGCCATTTACCGCGCTCTACATTTTTCTTGGTAAGATTTGCATACATCACCCTGTCTAATCCTTTCACATCATACCCCAAATGTTCAAAAATGCGGCGAACAATTCTGTTGCGGCCACTGTGCAGTTCTATTCCAATAATGGATTTATCTTTTGAATCCGCATAAGCCAGTGCATCTGCAAAAACTTCTCCGTCTTCCAATTTGATTCCATTTAATATTTTTTCAAAATCAGATTTAGTTAAAGGTTTATCTAATTTTACTTCATACACTTTTTTTACATTAAAGCTTGGATGCGTCAACTCCTGTGTAAGCTGGCCATCATTGGTTAAAAGCAAAACGCCCGACGTATTTCTATCCAATCTTCCTACAGGATAGATGCGTTGATCTGTAGCGTTTTTGGTGAGTTGTAAAACCGTTTTTCGATTTTGGGGATCATCTGTAGTAGTAATGTAATCTTTGGGTTTGTTCAATAAAATATAAACCAGGTTTTTTGTAACGAATAATTTCTTACCATTATAAAAAACATCATCTTTTTCGTTTACTTTAAAAGCGGGTTCGGTAACAATCTTCTTATTCACCGTTACTTTTCCTTCTTTAATCAACTCTACTGCATCTCTTCTTGAAGTAACGCCGCAATGCGCAATAAATTTATTCAAAGGCATTTCAACAATTGAAGACTGTTTGTTGGAAGGCACAGTAGGAAAAGAACTTTTAACGGCATTTCCTGTTTTCTTTTGTGGATATTTTTGACGTTTATCAAACTTCTTTTCGGCAACAGGCCTTTGTTCAAAACCTCTTGTCCGCGCAGCGCGTTTTTCTTCGAAATGTTTTTCAATGTCAGCGGCTCTTTGCTTTTTCGCTTTCTTTTTATCCTGCTTATGCTTTTCTTTTATAGCAGCGTTATTTTTTGTATTGATAAACTTTTCTAAAGGTTTCTGGTTCATGTAAGAATATATTTACTTTTTTTAAAACAGGAATGAGCAGCAAAGATACTTAAAAGAACCGAGGGCTTTTAGACTAAAACGACATTAACACCTAAATAATTGCGTTTTTGTTCGTGAATTCGATGTAACTTCAAATAAAATATTGCAAATTCACGAAAGTTTTTCACTCAAATTACATTAATAATACTTGGAAGAAAATTTTTGAAAGAAAATGAAGACATAATAATTTGCGTATTTATGCATTTTTATTACTAATTTGAACTTTTTTAAAATCAGCTATGAACACTGCCTTCATCAATGGAACGATTTATACAGCAAACGAAGAAATAACCGGAAAAACTATTCTGACAGAAA
>JBQCFO010000573.1:0-2384 GCA_051959055.1 Ginsengibacter sp.
CTCTGTCAGCTTTCGAATCTCTTAAAAGTTTTTCTGTGATAACTACGTCTTTTTTTATTCCTGCAATCAATCCCTTTCTTAATCTTCTTTCGCCTTCAATAATCAGGTTATGCTGATACATGGTAACCGCGCTGTCGCGAAACGCATACATGGGTACAGGTTCCAGCTTTATTTTTGATTCTTTATAAATATCGTTCACCATTTTTCTGGTAGGTAAAAAACAATGAAGGCTGTCTGCTATAGATTGCGCCGTCATTGGAGTAAGCGGAATTCTTGCAAAATCTTTTTCGGAGCCTACAGACAAATAATCAGGGATTACAAAATAATATGCATGAATTATTTTGCCATCTTCTGTGATAATCGCTGTTTTTATTTTTACCATTTTTCTTAAAAATTGCGGAACATTTCCATCAAGAATTTCATGCTTCGCTAACGATTCTCTTTCAACACGGCTTTCTGTAAAAACACTTTTATAAAATTCATCGCCTGTTATTGCTGAATTGTTTCTTTTTGGCAAAAGAAGCCGCTTTGAATTATTGCAGGAAATTATAAAAAACGAAATCAGTATAAAGGTGAATCGCTTCATAGTAATGAAATTTTAATTTATTTTTTTTACAAATTAATTCTAAAAACAGTTTATGAGCAATACTCTTTTTTCAATATGAAACCTGGTACCACAAACGTGTATTGCCTTGATTGAAGGGGTGGTTTTCTAACACATTTTAATTTATCTTCGCAGCCCAAAAAAATAAGTTCTTAAGACATGTTAAGCAGAAGAAATATCCGGGTAAAAGTGATGCAAACGCTTTACAGTATTGAATCGATGAATAAAGAAACCCGTCCTGGCGAACCGTTACAAATCCTGCGGAAAAAGCTGGAAAATTCGCAACAGCTTTTTACGTTTCTCGTTTATTATATCCTCGAAGTAGCGCGTTATTCTGAAAAAGATGCGTTACAAAAATCACAAAAATATTTACCAACCGAAGGAGATTTGAAAGTAAATACGAAAATAGCAGGAAACCAATTGGTATGGGAAATAGATGAAAACAAGTCTTTTCAGAAATCGGCAGAAAAGTTTAAAATCAAATACCTGCTGAATGATGAATTGATAAGGAAAAGTTATTTTGCTTTGATCAAATCTCCTGAATATAAAGAATATATTGCTGCACAATCGCGTGATAAAAAATCCGAAAAAAATATTTTGGAATTTATTTTTTCTGACCTGATGATTCCGGATGAATATTTTCTGAGCGACGTGGAAGAAAAATTCATCCACTGGGATGATGACGGGGAAATGATGATTCTTTTAATGAACAAATTTTTCCAAAAACCTGCTGCTTTTGATTTTGAAGAATTGGTAGGCACAGAGAAAATGAAATTTGCTGTCGATCTTCTGAATGCAGTAATTGATAAAGATGAATATTGCCTGGAACTGATAAAGCCGAAATTGAAAAACTGGGATTCAGAGAGGATTGCGCTCCTCGATATGATCTTAATAAAAATGGGTATTTGCGAACTACTGTATTTTGAAACCATTCCGACCAAAGTTACCATCAATGAATATATCGACCTCGCAAAAGAATACAGTACCGAACAAAGCGGTCATTTTGTGAATGGCATTCTGGATAACATTCACAGGGAGTTGGTATCTGAAAATAAAATCCATAAGACCAATTATAAAAACAGCACTTTATAATACCTTCGCGGCATGAAAAAAAATCAATTAAAACAAATATTGCTTTTCTTTTGTTTTGCCGGTATTTTATATTCCTGTAATATCAGAAATGAAAAGTACCGGCACGAATATCTCACAACTGCAAAGCCGCATTTTGAGGATTCTACCACCGTACAGATAATTGATTCAGCTTATGATTTTGGGAAAGTTACTGCCGGAGAAAAAGTAATTTATAATTATCGTTTTAAAAATACCGGTACCAAACCGCTGGTCATTTCTTCAGCAACGGCAAGTTGTGGTTGCACTGTTCCCGAAAAGCCGGAAGAGCCTATAAAACCCGGAGAAACAGGATTTTTAAAAGTTGTTTTCAATACAGAAGGTAGGGTAGGGCCAACCCTTAAAACAGTCACAGTGATTTCAAATGCTTATCCGGCATTTCCACCCTTAAAATTGACAGGGGAAGTAGAGAATCAAAAATAATTTTCAAAATAAATTTCTTAACAGCTTTAAACAGCACACAAAAAAAACAAACCAAATAGTATGAATTTAGCAACAGTATTTTTAATGTTAGGCGAAGGCGGTAAAGGCGGCAGCGGATTTCAATTTGTGTTTTTAGGATTGATGGTCCTCGTGTTTTATTTCTTTATGATTCGTCCACAGGCAAAAAAAGCCAAACAACAAAAAACATTTATGTCTGGCCTTCAAAAAG
>JBQCFO010000574.1:0-2427 GCA_051959055.1 Ginsengibacter sp.
TGAATCAAGTAAGGAAGAATGAACGAAGCCGCAATGTAGATAATACCAAAATGTAAAAAATGAGAACACGCTGTACTGAAATTATGACTCCGGCCACTCTGTTTGTTAACTGTCAAGGTGAAAATTTCTAATTTCTATAAAAATTATCCTTTTTAGAAAAAAATATTAAACGACCTTTAGACAAATGAACAATTATATACCCATCGGATTGTCACGCTTCCTGTTTTATTTAGAAAAAATAAAAACTATATTACAAAAAGCAGAATCTGCTGAAAACCCGGCCCTTAATGCTTACACTCAGGATCTGCGCACACCACTTTTTATGTTGGAAGCATTAAGCCGGCTTTATAAAAAAATCCATCCACATCAAAAATTAAAAAAATTAAACAAACAATTTAAAGAGTTGGAAGATCAATTGGGAGCAATAGATTATTACGATTCTTTCGCAAAGGAATTTGCGCTTAATGACAAAATCCCTTCTGCAATCATCACGTATTTGAAAGATAAAACTGCTGAAAAAACGGAAGGGCTGAATACCTGTTTTAAGAAAGAAAATTGGATTGGTAACAATAATAACCGCATTTCAAAAATAACAAAAACACTCCAAAAAATAGATTGGCTGAATGAAAAAGAAGACACGGCCGCCATTTTGAATATTTATCAACAGGCAATAGAAAAACTGGACAAAAAATATAAAATTCCAAACCTTCGATTTACAGATGTTGAAAAGGATGTACACGAATTGCGTAGAGAATTGAGATGGCTGAGTATTTATCCTCAGGCATTGCGTGGGTTAATCCAGTTAAAAAGTAATCCTGATACGCCTGACTTCTTAAAAAAATATCTCACTCCTGAAATTCTTCATTCTCTTTTTAATATTATGCCTGATGGCAGTAATTTACAGGATCATATTTTTCTAAATGATAATTACTATTATGCTTTAAGCTGGATGATTGCTGAACTTGGGAAACTAAAAGACAACGGCCTGAAAATTGTTCTTATTGAAGAAAGCATTTCCATTGTTTACAAAACAAATGAAAATGTGGAACAGTTGGCGTATGGATTGTGTGGCGAAAATCAAATGAAAATTCCACAGGTTTTAACACATTCTGAGCAGCTCGCCAATACTTTTTTTGATGAAAATATTTTAGAGAATTTAATCATCAAGAAATAAATTACCAGATCCGATCAGAGCATTATTAGAGGTAGGTTTTAGAATATTCTCTATTTTATGAGTCCTGTAATACAAGATCATAAACAACACGAAATAAGAAATGAGATCCTGAAACAACTGGAATGTGGGTGGATTAATTACCAGATTGAAAATAAGAATTGACTTTATTTCTTTCTTTGCTGTATCAGAAAATCAGGTATGTTTTTTGTAAAACCAAAACTTATGCAATCGCTCCGCTACTTCAGAATTTCCACAGCTTTTAAATCTATTGGCAGATTCCTGGTTACGGATTTAAAAAATAATTTATGTTAATTCAATTATTAAGAGTAAAAATCCAACAGCTGATCGTTACCGAAAGTTCGGAAAGTTATCCCGGAAGTATCGCATTGCCAGATGAACTGTTAGAAGTTTCCGGGTTAAAATTATTCGAACAGGTTTATGTAAATAATATTACAAACGGCAACAGGATAATGACTTATGTAATAAGAAGTAAAAAACCGGGTTTTGTTTCGTTGAACGGCGCAGCCTCCAAGAAATTTAATAAAGGTGACAAAATCCACGTTCTTGCGTTTGGATATTTTGATTCGGAACAAGAAGCAAAAAATTTTCAACCCACCATTGTACTCGCTGATGAAAACAACAAATTGAAGGAAGTAAAAAAATATACTTTTTAGAAATAAACTCATTGAAAAAATTAGTCAAAAGATTAACCAGCTGGCAACATTGGCCTTTTCTTCCTTTTTACTTTCCTGTTTCGTTTGTTTGGTTTTGGTATTGCATCCGGAGCGGTTCGTTATGGTTTTTCAGCACCTCTAATCCTACACTGACTTTTGGCGGGTTTGAAGGTGAAAGTAAAGATGAAATGTATCGTCTTTTGCCGAAAGAATATTTTCCCAAAACCATTTTTATAAAACCTAAAAACTCTTTTAAGCAAGTTTGTGAAGATGTAAAAAACCATACTTTTTCTTATCCGTTTATTGTAAAGCCAAACACAGGAATGGCGGGAATTTTATTCAGAAAGATTGACAATCAGAGCCAACTTGAAATTTATCATCATTTAGTTTCTGTTGATTATATTATCCAGGATTATGTAGATTATCCAATTGAGGTAAGTGTTTTTTATCACCGGCATCCTGAAAATAAAACGGGAAAAGTTTCTGCATTTTTTTTAAAAAAACTACCTTCCATTAAAGGTGATGGACTTTCTTCAATTGATGAATTGGTAAAGAAAAATAAACTGGAAATTAAAGAAG
>JBQCFO010000575.1:0-7103 GCA_051959055.1 Ginsengibacter sp.
CCATAATGAAATGTCGCATCGCCCGCATTCATGTGCTTTGGACGCACGACCGGATATTTATTTTCCTTTACGAAATTGTCAAACTCTGTTTCAGATTCATCTGATATAGCTGTATCAAAAACATAGCCTTTTGTATGAGAGCCTGATGCGAAAGTTAGCATGCCCATTTCTTCGTCAATATCAACGAGTGGCATCCACATAGTGATGGTATTGTAAGTATCAATCGGCCAGTAATATTGATCCTGGTGCCATGGAGTAGGCCCGCCGCCGGGTTCTTTAAACAAAGCCTGGTCATGATAGATGCGTACATTTTTTACTCCCAAAAGATCTGCCGCAACCTGCGCAAGCCTTTTGGACATTACAAACTTTTTTACATTTTCATCATGCCGCCAAAGATTCATTATTTGTAAAAATGCTTTTCCATACGTATCTCTTTCTTCCATTTTCCTTTTCTCTGTATTGTATTTTAAAGCGGCATTAGAAATCACTGAATGATAAGCCGCTACTTCTTCGGGAGACAATAATCCGCGGGTAATCGTATGGCCATTGTCTCTGAATTCTTCAATTTGCTGAGGTGGGATTTTTTTTATATCGTTCAAAGCCGGTAAGGGTTGGTTTCCTGTTTCCATAATAGAACAATTTTGAACGAAGTAAGTGGAAAATAATATCAACAAAAAGGACAAAAATGGTTAATTGTTGGTTTATTTTATCCTAATTTACACTTTTTGGTTCTTTTAAAAATAAAATACGCAATGTCTAAACCTACATTTGAAATTATAACTTCCACCAAAAGAGCTTCATTTGTAATTACAAAATTTGATAAGAGAGGATTTGCAGCGCCTTTTCATTTCCATCCGGAGTTAGAATTGACGTGCATCACACAGGGAAAAGGAAAACGTTTTGTAGGAAATAATATGTCCGGGTTTGAAGAAAATGATCTGGTACTTATTGGCTCCAGACTTCCCCATTGCTGGAAACTTGCCCCTGCCGAAAAGCAAAAAGCCAGTTCTACGGTATTTCAATTTAATTATGATTTTTTGGGTAAAGATTTTTTTGAATTACCTGAAATGGAGACGATTCATAAATTGCTAAAAAGAAGTAATGGAGGAATAGAGTTTGGGGGAAAAATAAGAGAATCTGTAATAGAAAGTATGGCCTTGGCTCTGGAACAAAAAAATGAATTTAAAAAACTGATGTTGCTGCTTGAAATTTTGAATAATCTTTCTTTGTCAAAAGAATATGTTTTGCTGAATAAAAATAATGCTGCCTCATTCCAGACAGATGACAATCAACAACGAATCAATAGAGCGTTTGCCTATATTGTAGAAAATTTTCGTGAGGAAATTTCACTGAATGAGGCTTCAAAAACAATTGGAATGACGCCAAATGCATTCTGTAAATATTTTAAAAAAATTACCAGGAAAACATTTATGGAAACGGTAATCAATTACCGGATAAATTATGCAACGCAACAACTGGTGGAGACTGAAAAAAGTATTGCAGATGTTTGTTTTGAAAGCGGTTTCCGGGACATGTCGCACTTTTATAAAATGTTTTATTTGCGCATGGGAGTTAGCCCGCTTAACTATAGAAGACAATTTTTAGAAGAAACTTTTCATGAAGAATCATCTTATTAATTTCCGAATTAATTCCTCTTTTTCTTCGAAAAAAACGAAAAATGAATTATTTCTTCTTTTACTGTAATTTTTTTATTACAAAAATGAATAACCACAACGGTATTTTTCGCGCCAGCCTTTACATTTTATTCACGCTTCTTCACCTACTTTTGCAGCATGATTGCAATAGATGATATTCTCGTGAGCGACCAGGTTGTAGAAGAACAATTTGTATGCGACCTGGTGAAATGCAAAGGCGGCTGTTGTGTGGATGGCGATGCCGGCGCGCCGCTTGAAAACCACGAATTAAAAGAATTGAACAAAGCGTATAAAGCAGTGCTGCCTTACCTTTCAGAAGAATGTAGAATCATTTTAGAAACTGAGGGTAAATATATTTATGATAAAGAATTTGGATGGGTAACTCCAACAATCAGCAATGGAATGTGCGCTTATGGAATTGTTGATAAAAAAGGAATGGTAAAATGTGGAATAGAACAGGCGTATAATGATGGAAAAATCCAGTGGAAGAAACCAATCAGCTGTCATCTGTTTCCCATCAGGATAAAAAAAACAAAAAGAGCAGAATTGGTAAATTACGAACCACGGGAAGATCTTTGCAGTGCAGCCTGCACGCTTGGCAAAAAATTGAAAATGCCGGTTTATCAATTTTTAAAAGAACCCATTATCCGTAAATATGGAAAAGATTTTTATGACGCGCTTGCTGCTTCTGCAACGCATTTGGAAACTACTAAATAATTCATTTAATAATAATAACCAACTCTTATGAATAAACTCTCCTTTCTATTTCTCTGTCTTTCTTTATTTGCAATCAGTTCGTGCACGGTAAACCGGGCAAAGATCAATAATGATTTAAAAAAGTATTTCGATTCCGCGCATGTAGATGGAAGTTTTTCTTTTTTAAATAACCAACTGGGCGACATCATGGTTTATAATATGAAACTTGATACAGAGCGGCTTTCACCTGGAACATCTTTTAAAATTATAAATACATTGATTGGGGTGCAAGCAGGAAAAGTGATGAATGAAAATTCAGTTATAAAAACGGACAGTGGTAGTAATAACAACATCACATTGAAAGAGGCATTTAACACTTCATCTGTGCCTTATTTTCAATCATTAGCACAGAAAATCGGAAAAGACACCATGAAATTGTGGATTGATTCTATTTCCTATGGTAATAAAAATGTAACTGGTCCGGTTGATTCTTTTTGGCTGAATAATGCCTTGAAAATTTCGCCTGATGAACAGTTGGGATTGATGAGTAAAATTTATTTTGAGCAATTGCCATTTCAAAAATATGCACAACAAATCGTAGAAAGTTTAATGTTGAAAGAAGACAATACTTTGTATAAATTAAGTTATGCGACAGGCACCGGTATTGATGAAAAGAATAATTCTTTCGGTTGGACATTGGGCTGGATCGAAGAAAACCGCCATGTTTATTTCTTTGTAACATTCATAAAATCTCCTGACAAAAATCTTGATTTAAATGGAACCGGAGTTCATATTTCAAAATCAATTTTAAAAGGAATGGGTTTTTTTAAAGGGGAGAAGTAAATTGTTGGATTGTTATATTGTTAGATTGGTGCCTTGATTATTACTGAATAAATCGTTCGTTACTGATTAATAGTTATGCGATAATATAATTCCCAACAATTTAACAATAAAACACTTCAGCAATTAAATTTAATACTTCCTTAATTCAATAATTACCAATTGAAGTTTAATTTAGCCGGCAAATGCTCCATTTCCAGTACATAGAATACTTCATTGCCCTTGCAGCTGTTCCGTTAATGATTTTTTTATATTCCACTTTAATAAAATGGAAACAAAAAACTGCAAAAAAAATCGGTGATCCTTCTTTGGTAAAGGAACTTACTGCTGAATATTCCTCTAAAAATTTTTTGACGAAATTTATTTTATTTATTTGTGCATTTACACTTTGTGTTTTTGCAGTAGCAGGATTGGTAACGCCGAATGGAAGCCAGAAAATAAAACGCAAAGGAACAGACATGATGATAGCGCTGGATGTGAGCAAAAGCATGTGGGCACAGGATATACAACCGAGCAGGCTTGAGCGCGCCAAACAGGTAATCTCTAAAATCATTGACAACTCTCCGGACGACCGGATTGGATTGGTAATCTTTGCGGGACGTGCTTATTTACAAATGCCTTTGACGGTTGATCACGAAGCAGCAAAAATGTATTTATCAGCAGCTTCGCCTGATGATGTTCCAACCCAGGGAACCGTAATTGCAGATGCATTAAGAATGTGTGAAGCCTCTTTTAATCCAAAAGACAAAACATTTAAATCTGTATTGCTGTTAAGCGATGGAGAAGATCATGACAATGATGCTTTAAAAGTTACAAAAGATTTGGCAAAAGAAGGAATTATGGTAAATACAATTGGCATCGGATCTCCGCAAGGTGCACCGATAATGGACCCTGAGACAGGCCAATATAAAAAAGATGATAAGGGGCAAGCAGTCATTACTAAATTGAATGAAAAGGAATTGAGCGATATCGCCCAGGCAGGAAATGGAATTTATCAATTGTACACGAATACAGATGCTGTTGCTTCAAACATCATAAATCAATTGGCAAACATTGGAAAAGAAACAACTACGAGCGATAGTTTATACATGTCATTCAAACAGTATTTCCAATATTTCCTCGGTGCAGCTTTTATCTTATTGTTGATAGAGTTTTTCTTCTCTGAAAAAAAGAAATCAAAATTAAAAAATGCCGTTGGGATATTTTTTTTCATGGCGTTAAGTGTTTCTTCTTTTGGCCAAAGCCCAAAAGAATCCATCATTAGAGGTAACAAATCTTATAAAGAAAATAACTTTGATGCTGCTGAAAATGCATACCGTGATGCATTGAAAAATTCTGATACAAATGTTACGGCAAGTTACAATCTAGGCAATGTTCTTTATAGAAAAGATAATACCGAAGAAGCGGTTAAATCTTATGATAATGCCATTGCAAATGCAAAAAACAATGCGGTAAAACAGGAAGCGTTTTATAACAAAGGCGTTGCTTATCAAAAAGCAAAAAAACTTCCTGAATGCATCACTGCTTATAAAAATGCACTGATCCTGAACCCCAATGATGAAGATGCGCGGCAAAATCTGCAACGCGCATTAAAAGAACAGGAACAACAGCAGCAACAACAGCAACATAAAAATCAGAATAAAAATCAGAACAAAGACCAAAATAAAAACCAGGACCAGAACAAACAGGATCAGAAAAAAAATAATGAGCCGCAGCCGCAACCTTCCAGGTTGTCCAAACAGGATGCAGAAGAAAAATTGAAATCACTTTTGCAAAATGAAAAAGAATTGCAGGACAAATTGCATAAAATAAAAGGCGCGCCGGTGCCAAATAGTCCTGAGAAGGATTGGTAGGATTCCGGGCAACAGCTGATCTAATTATAAATCAATCAGAAAATTGCATTCATAAATCCGGTAATCCCAGAAAATGTTGTTTCATCGCTACTCATAAAGATTGAGTCTTAACACATATAGTAAATAATGGAAAAGCCGTAAGAGCGTAGAAGTGTTTAGGCATATTCAATTATAAAGGAAAATCAGAATCGAAATTAATAGATTTAATAATTGAACAGAAAAGCTGCTTATTTATCTGGCGACTCTAAAGTAACAGGTTGTAATCTGTAAGCGTTCACAAATTTTCCATTTTGTTGTGCCGGATTCCATTTGGGACCGTTTATAATGGCATCGACACAAAGTTTAGCCAATCTGCTTCTTTTCATTGTCATCGCTTTTACTTCACTTACGTGTCCCTCTGTATCTACAATAAATCTTACAATACACGTTCCATAATCAGACCTTCTTAGTTTGTCTATATTGTCCTTAATTGCGTTGCTAATGTATTTGACCCAGGCTTGCGGGCCGCCGGGAAAAGATGCCTCAACTTCTACCTTCTCCATAATTGTCTTAGAAGAATCAACAATTTGCTTTTGTGCGTGAACATCAGAAGAAAAAAAAAAGATAAGAAATGACGTTAAAATAAATGATGAAAATTTAGTAAAAGGTACCATAAACAGTAATAAGGCTTTAGCGATTTAACACGTATAAAGAACGCAATTTAGATAGAAACGAACAATGCTTTGGAAAAATTGTGTGTTATTTCTTTATACGAAAAAAAATATTCCGGCAAAGTTCTACATAACAATATTTGTAATTGATCAATTAACTATTCAACCAATTACCGATGTTGTATTTTTGCAAAACAATTATTGCCTCAGAATATGGAACTCTATGCTGAATCTTTAACCGAATATAAAAGATTAAAAACACTTGAAGTAAAAGTGGGAGATCTGTTGATTGGAAATTATCATCCGATCCGGATTCAAACCATGACCACTACAGACACGATGAACACTTTGGCCACCGTTGAACAAAGTATTCGTTGCATCGAAGCAGGCGCAGAACTGGTGCGTATTACAGCTCCTTCAAAAAAAGAATCAGAAAATTTATTGAACATAAAAAATGAATTGCACAAACGAGGATATAAAACACCCCTTGTCGCCGATATTCATTTCACACCAAATGCAGCTGAAATTGCGGCACGCATTGTTGAGAAAGTACGTGTAAATCCCGGCAATTATGTTGATAAGAAAAAATTTGAACTGATAGAATATTCTGACGCTGATTATCAGGAAGAACTAGAGCGGATCAGGAATCGCTTTACGCCTTTGATAAAGATTTGTAAAGAATATGGAACTGCAATGCGCATAGGGACGAATCACGGATCGTTGAGCGATAGAATCATGAGCCGCTATGGAGATACGCCGATTGGTATGGTAGAAAGTGCGATGGAATTTTTACGGATTGCCGAGAGTGAAAATTATTACAACATTGTGCTGAGCATGAAAAGCAGTAATCCACAGGTAATGGTGCAGGCTTACAGGCTTTTGATAGAAAATATGCAAAGCGAACTTGGCCATTGTTATCCTTTACATCTCGGCGTAACAGAAGCCGGAGATGGTGAAGACGGAAGAATAAAATCGGCGATTGGGATTGGTACATTACTGGAAGATGGAATTGGAGATACGATTCGCGTTTCACTCACTGAAGATTCCGAATTTGAATTGCCGGTTTGCGAAAATATTATAAAAAGATATGAGCCTTCTAAAGTAAATCACCAAAATTCTCCCGTTCCCCGGATTCGGAATTTTTCAAAGCTGAGTATAACGGGAAGGGATACACGAAAAACTTTTTCTGTACAAAACATTGGTGGAAAACAGGTGCCTGTTGTCATTGCAGATTTTCACAAAAAGGAAAATATCAGCAGAGACGACTTAAAAGACATTGGTTATAGATACAATCCCGTGACAGATAAATGGAATATCGGCGATATGGCTGCTGATTATATTTTTTGCGGAAACAACATGGTTGATTTTGCCTTGCCTGGCACTTTAAAATTGATTTACAATTATGATTT
>JBQCFO010000576.1:0-2416 GCA_051959055.1 Ginsengibacter sp.
CAGACAACGACATTGCCAAGTGGAAAGAAACCAAATTACGTGAAAGGCAGGTTCTTATCAGAAGCCGTGCAATTGCCCGTCAATTAAAAGTGGACCTTAAAATGTCGGAAGTGGAAATCCAGGCCGACGCCAGAAAAGCGACTTTTTATTATATAGCTGACGAAAGGGTCGATTTTCGCGAACTAATCCGCATTTATGCCACCGAATTTAAGGTAAAAGTGGAAATGAAGCAGATTGGTGCCCGCCAGGAAGCCGGCAAAGTTGGAGGAATCGGAAGCTGTGGCCGCGAGCTTTGTTGTAGCACTTGGCTTACAGATTTTAAAAGTGTTAATACAAATGCTGCTCGTTATCAGAATCTTAGCATCAATCAGACAAAATTAAGTGGCCAGTGCGGCCGTCTTAAATGTTGTCTGAATTATGAATTGGATACGTATTTGGATGCATTGCAACATTTTCCGGAGGATGCGGATGTAATAGAAGTAGCAAAAGGCCGGGCTTTTTTGGTTAAAAAAGACATTTTCAGAAACCTGATGTGGTACACTATGGCAGATAGTACCAAACATTATCCTCTAACCATTGAAACCGTAAAGAAAATAAAAGATCAAAACAATCGGGGCATCAAACCGGAAGCATTGGAAACGGTAGAAATTGTTAGTGGAAAACCAAAAGAAGTAGAGCCGGAATTTGTAGATGTGGTTGGGCAGATTAGCCTTAGGTCTTTGGAAAAAAACACCCGAAAAAGGAAAGACCATGAACGCACCGGTAATATAAGTGATAAAGGACCTGCAAACAGGAGACAACCTAAAAAGACAGCACAGGGAAAGCCGCAGCAAAATTCTCAAAATCCAAAAAACAATCAAAGACCAAATAATAACAGGAACCGGCCACCAAAGAAGAAGGGTTAAGGAGGAATTTTAAAAAATAAATACTTGTAATCCATTTGAGGGCTTTGAACAATCAGAAACAACGTTAAACGGAAATAGAAATCACGCCTATTTGTTCTTTTGTGGGAAGCAAATCCATTGTGGTCATTTATAATACTGCTGGTTTTCAATTTCTTCTTTCACAATATCCGGAACAAGATATCTTATAGATTTCTTTTCCCGAATCATTTCCCTGATTTGTGTGCTTGAAATGTCAAGAAGTGGAGCGTCCAATAATTGCATCTTTTCATTAAGCATTTTTAAGTCAACTGGGAAATCCGGCCTTTTATAAATAATAATTGAATAATTCTTCAACAGTACTTCTGAATTCTTCCACTTTTTGATGTTTTGAAAACTATCGCTTCCCATAATTATGGAAAATTCATCTTCCGGGTGTTTATCCTTTAAATAAGTGAGTGTATCAATGGTGTAGGAGGGAATAGGAAGTTTAAATTCAATATTGGAAGTGCGCAATTTCTTTTCTCCTTCAATTGCCAGATCAATCAAATGCTTTCTGTGATGCTCATTAATTAGTGAACCTTTTTCTTTAAAAGGATTTTGTGGGGAAACAACAAACCAAATTCTGTCAAGTGCTGTGTAATTTGCAATGTAATTTGCAATAATCAAATGGCCGTTGTGAACCGGATTAAAAGAACCAAAATACAATCCAATTTTCATCCTTAAGCTTTAAGAGTTTCAATTTCATCAACAAATATTTGATCCGCTTCATCTAATCTCAAACTTAAAGAATATCCTGCAACAAGAATATAAATCGGATCACCCAGTGGAGCCTTCTTCCACACAGTAACTTCCTCTTCCGGAAGGCAACCCATTTCCATCAGCTTTAAAATAATTTCATGGTTTTCGAAAGACTTAATTTTTACTTTTGTTCCTGTTTTTACCTGCGATAGTTTCATAGTTGCAAATTTCATCTAAAAATTCCTGCTACTTTAAAAAATTAAAAAATTGGGCACAATAACTTTTACTCATCACGATGTTCCGTCACCTTTAAAAGATAAACTTTTTGCTAAGACTTTTCTTGCCACCGTTTTTACTAAGGAAAACATAGACTTTAAAGCTGTCTCTTATATTTTTTGCTCTGACGAGTATTTATTAAAATTAAACAAGGAATACCTGAATCATGATACCCTGACTGATATTTTAACTTTTACGCTTTCCGGAGTTTCACTACCCATAGTCTCTGAAATATATATTAGTATAGAAAGAGTGAGAGAAAATGCGCAGATACATGGCGTTGATTTTCTAAACGAATTATACAGAGTAATGATTCATGGAATACTGCATTTATGTGGATACAATGACAGAACTCCTGAAGAAAAGAAAGTGATGAAGAATAAAGAAGATTATTATCTGCTCCGCTCCGAGCTGTCTTAATGTTTCACGTGAAACATTTTTTAAAGCTTAGCTTTTGTTTCACGTGAAACAATTATACATTAAAAATGCAAGTGGTATTTTTGCAAAATGTTTCAGAA
>JBQCFO010000577.1:0-2933 GCA_051959055.1 Ginsengibacter sp.
ATTTGCAAATCCAGCTTTTCATTGATTTTGCTTCGCAAAATATTATAAATAATGATTGCAATATTTTCAACAGTAGGATTCAAATGAGCAAATTCAGGAACGTCTAGGTTGAGATTTTTGTGATCTAATTTGTCTAAAACATTTTCTTTTATTAAATCACTTAAAAACTTCAGATCTATTACATACCCTGTGTCAGCACCGGGCTCGCCAGTAATTTTTACATCCATTTCATAATTATGACCATGAAAATTTGGATTGTTGCATTTACCAAAAACGGTATAGTTTTTTTCTTCATCCCATGCAGGATTATGAAGCCGATGAGCCGCATTAAAATGTTCTTTTCTATAAACCGATACTCTATTATTCATCTGATAAATATAAATTAATGAATGCTATTAACCGCCAAAATATTCAACAAAAATCCGGGGAGTTTCGTACAATTTTATAGAATGCATTTGTACGCCATCTGGTATGTGTGGAAATAATTGTTTCCATATTTCAATTGCCAGGTTTTCTGTGGAGCACATTTTCCCTTTTAAAAAATCCACATCCATGTTCAGGTTTTTATGATCTAATTTTTCTAAAACAAATTCATTTATTATGCTGCTTAAAGTTTTTGCATTCATCACAAAACCTGTATCTGATGCCACTTCACCTTTGATAGTAACATGCAATTCGTAATTATGGCCGTGCCAGTTTTCATTGGCGCATTTTCCAAAAATTATTTCATTTTTTTCTTTGCTCCATTGGGGATTATACAATTTATGTGCGGCATTAAAATGCTCTATGCGTGTTAAGAACAACATTGAATGACAAAAATTTTCGCAAAGGTAACCGCTTTCATAAAACCAGGAAGGTTTATTTAACTAATTTTAATTTGAAGTGGCTTGATAAAACCTTCCGTGTTTGCAACTCAATTGTAAATACGAAATTTGCGGGATGAATTTATTAATTGTTGCTGCAACAGAATTTGAAATTGAACCATTTTTAAAAGAAAATACTCGTGCGGAAATTTTGATCACAGGAGTTGGCATTCCAGCCACAGTTTTTCATCTTACAAAAAAAATATCAGAGAAAAAATTTGACTTTATAATTCAGGCGGGAATTGCAGGCACTTTTAATGTTAATAATGATGTAGCAGAAGTAGTGCAGGTAAAAGAAGACACCTTTGCCGATTTGGGAATTGAAGAATATGGTCATTTTAAAACGCTTTTTGATATGGGTTTTATTAATAAAAATGATTTTCCATTTACAGACGGGTGGCTGATAAATCCTCTTCCTTCTTTGCAAAAAAACCATTTGCCTCCTAGAAAAGGAATTACGGTAAATAAAATCAGTGATGACGTTTTTCAAAATAAAATGATCAGGGAAAAATTTTCGCCGGATGTCGAAAGCATGGAAGGCGCTGCATTTCATTACGTTTGTCTTTTGCAAAAAATAAATTTTCTGCAGATTAGAAGCATTTCAAACAGGGTGGGAGAGCGCGACAAATCAAAATGGAAACTGAAAGAATCTATTGAGAATCTGAATAATGAATTATTGAAAATTATTGAAAATTTATAAAGAACATGATGCATTTTACACTTGGTTTTTCACCGTGCCCAAATGATACTTTTATTTTTGATGCACTGGTTAATAAAAAGATAGATACCGGCGATTTTCATTTTGAAACAAGGCTCGAAGATGTGGAAACATTGAATAATCTTGCAAAAAAGGAGGCCCTGGATTTTACAAAAATCAGTTATGGAGTTTTGCCATTAATCATTAAAAATTACAAAGTAATGAACAGTGGTAGTGCGCTTGGCAAAGGGGTTGGGCCGCTTTTGATTTCTAAAAAACCGGTTGATTTTACTGAAGTAGAAAAATACACCATTGCTATTCCGGGCGAAAATACCACTGCCCATCTTTTATTTTCTCTTGCTTTCCCAAATGCAAAAAACAAAGTTTTTGAAAGGTATGATGAAATTGAAACTTCAGTTCTTGAATCTGAAAATGTATTAGGCGTTATCATTCATGAAAACCGTTTTACCTACATGGAAAAAGGATTACATAAAATTGTTGATTTGGGAAATTTCTGGGAAGAAAAAACATCACTTCCGATTCCTCTTGGCGGCATTGTGGGTAAAAGAAATATTGATGAAAATATTTTAATGAAGGTCGACGCATTGATAAAAGATAGCATGGAGTACGCTTTTGAAAATTATCCTCTGATTACAGATTATGTAAAACAACATTCACAGGAAATGGAAATGGAAGTGATGAAAAAACATATTGATTTGTATGTAAATAAATATTCGATCAATCTGGGAAAAGAAGGAAGAAACGCGATTCAAAAGTTTATGGAGATTTATAGAAATACCCGTGAAACTTTAAAGCAGACTGCTTTTACAGATACCGAGCTTTTTTTGGATGAAGAATAAAGCCTAAACCGGTTTACGTCAATACAAATTATGCATGACCGTTTTCTTCTCCAAAAACGTAGTTGAAATGAATAACTTTTTCACTCTCTGCGCCTGTGGAATGATAAAAATTTACTGCATGCTCATCGGCTTCATGCGCTTCCACAAACATTACTTTGACAGAATTTTGTTGGCAATATTTTTTTAGTGATAAAATCAATTTTTTGCCTAATCCTTTTCTTTGGAATTCACGTTTAATGGCGATGTCATAAATATAAATTTCCGAACCTTCAAAAAAGTATGATCGCAGTTCATAAGCTGTTAGTCCGCCGACTATTTCCTTTTCTGAAAAGATAGCAAAAACAATGAAATCGGGCCGGGCTAATAATTTTTTCAAATAAATTTCTCCAACTTTTATCTCGGTTTTCGTTTCAAAAACATCCTGAAAAAGCCTGATGAGTTTATAAAAATTTGCAGCGTCCTGCTTTCCTAACTGTTTTATTTTAAACTCTTCATTCATACGCTTATTCTATT
>JBQCFO010000578.1:0-4069 GCA_051959055.1 Ginsengibacter sp.
AACCGCCTGCTGCGCTATTTTCGTTTTTATTTTCCATCACAGTTATTTTAATGGGAATATCTGTTCGCTATCCATCCATTTCATCTTCCAAATCTTCATAAGCCGCCTGCAATTCATTATACGAATGAGAATCGTTTGCAACCTGTGCTATTTCCATTCCTTGTTTGTAAACGAGCATTGCTTTTTCCGGATCGCCGGTACGTTCCAATAATTTACCCAAATGATAATATGAACCAACATACGTTGGCTCTCTCTTTAAAATTTCATTAAACAACTTCTTTGCTTCTTCATCATCGCCCAGTTTTATATATTCCAACGCCAAAGCATGTTGCAGAAAACTATCCTTTGCCTCAGTTTTCAGATATTCCTTCAGTTTACTGATTCTATCCATCAAATAATTTTTTACTTTTTTTTTACTTAGTATCTTCGCACCTCCAAAAAAAAGAATGATGAAGATACTTGTTTGCATTAGCAAAACACCTGATACCACAGCAAAAATAGCCTTCACCGATAACAATACGAAATTTGCAGAAGCTGGCGTACAATTCATTTTAAATCCTTATGACGAATGGTATGCATTGGTAAGAGCGATTGAATTAAAAGAAGCGAATCCTTCTACAGTTCTGCATTTAATCAATGTAGGCGGCACCGAAAATGACCCAATCATTCGTAAGGCGCTGGCAATTGGCGGCGACGAAGCCATACGCGTAAACAGCAACAGCCATGATGATTTTTATATTGCTTCGCAAATTGCAGAAGTGGCCAAACAAAAGAATTACGATCTGATTTTCACCGGAAAAGAAACGATAGATTATAACGGTTCTTCTATCGGCGGAATGGTCGCGGAATTATTAAATCTTCCCTTTATTTCATTGGGCACTAAATTTTCTCTTGAAGGAAATACGGCAACTGTTGAGCGGGAGATTGAAGGTGGTGAAGAAGTGGATGTAGTAAACCTTCCGGCAGTGGTGAGTTGTCAGAAAGGAATGGCGGAACAGCGAATTCCAAATATGCGTGGAATTATGAGTGCGAGAACCAAGCCGTTAAAAGTAGTGGAACCTGTGCAGGCAGATACTTTCACAGAAATTGCTTCGTTTGAATTGCCACCAGCAAAAGCAGGTGTAAAATTAATACCAGCAGACCAACCAGAAGAGTTAGTGAGATTGTTGCACGAAGAAGCGAAAGTGATTTAGCAGATGGTTTAGAGGATTTAGAATAGTTTAGAATAGTTTAGAATGGTTTAGATGGTTTAGAAAAAGAGAAATCATTACTATTTGTTTGTTTACTGCACGTATTTTGAATTCGCATTTTTAATTCTTACGATATTTTTTTAGAACAGGAATCATAGAAATTTGTTTGTTTACTGTAAAAAAATCATTTCATAATTCATAATTTTTAATTGATAAAATGAGTGTATTAATATTTTTAGATCAGGCTGATGGGCACATCAAAAAGAGTTCTTTTGAGGCGGCGTCGTATGGTGCAAAGCTTGCACAGGATCTCAATACTTCGGCGGAAGGAATTGTATTAGGAAATGTCCACGATGATCTTCCGGCTTTGGGAAAATATGGTTTAAAAAAAATCCATACTGTAAAAAACGATGTTCTGAATAATTTTGATGATGAAGTTTTTACTCACATCATCGCAGAAGCGGCAAAAGATACCGGTGCAAAGGTGATTATCTTTTCCAATAATTTTAATGGCAAATCCATTGCACCCAGATTATCGGTAAGATTGAAAGCAGGACTGGTAACCGGAGCGGTTGCATTACCGGAAATCTCAAATGGTTTTATTGTAAAAAAGAGTGTATTCAGCGGTAAAGCCTTTGCAAATGTTTCTATCAAGACCGATATAAAAATTATTTCTTTAAATGCAAATGCATATAAGGTTTCTGAAGGTGAAGGAACTGCGGAAGTGGTAGAATTAAACGTACAGATTCCGGAATCAAGAGTAAAAGTACAGGCGGTAAATAAAGTGAGCGGCGAAATTCCACTTGCCGAAGCAGAATTGGTAGTAAGTGGCGGCCGTGGATTAAAAGGCCCTGAAAACTGGGGAATCGTTACTGATCTTGCAAAAGCACTTGGCGCTGCTACTTCATGCAGCCGGCCGGTAAGCGACAGCGACTGGCGCCCGCATCACGAACACGTAGGCCAAACAGGACTTACGATTGCGCCCAATTTATATTTCGCAATTGGAATTTCAGGCGCTATTCAACATCTTGCCGGTGTAAACAGGAGCAAGACGATTGTGGTAATTAATAAAGATCCCGAAGCACCGTTTTTTAAAGCGGCAGATTACGGAATTGTCGGCGATGCTTTTGAAGTGGTTCCAAAAATTACTGAAGCGGTAAAAAAATTAAAAGGAATCAGCTAGCGAAAATCAAACTTTCAAAAAAAGCCGTTTAGTTTTATATTTGTTTTTCACAAAATAAAATTCCGCAGAAGCGGATTGAGTTAAATGAAGAAAATAGAATTGGAAATTGTGGCGCTTTCTCACAGCATTACTCAAACGCATTCGTATGCTGTAGTCCTGGGTGAAGTAAATGGATTACGAAGACTTCCCATTGTTATCGGTGGTTTTGAAGCACAGGCTATTGCAGTTGCACTCGAACGAATGCAACCGAGCCGTCCATTAACACACGACCTAATGAAAAATTTCATGACTGCTTTTAATGTGGACCTCCACGAAATAATTATTAATGATCTCCAGGAAGGAATTTTTTATTCTAAATTAATTTGTTCATCAGATAAGGATACGGTTGAAATAGATTCACGCACTTCTGATGCAGTAGCTCTCGCTGTAAGATTTGGCTGCCCGATTTATACTTATGATAATATCCTCGAAAGCGCCGGGATACTGATGGAAGAAGATGATAAAAAGAAAAAAGTTGTGGTTTCGCATACTGACGAAGGAAATGAAGATCTGAAAAAAATGTCTTTGCTGGAATTGGAAACTTTATTAAATGAAGTGCTTATTCACGAAGATTATATCAAAGCTGCCTCTATCCGTGATGAAATTAACAGAAGAAAAGGAAGTTAGCAGTTCGAGGCTTAAGGTTCAAAGTTCAAGGTTTATAATTGAAGGTTCAACGATTGGCTATAAACCTTCAACATTCAACATTCAACCTAATGGTTACATTTCCTAATTGCAAAATTAATCTGGGTCTTAATATCGTTGCAAAAAGAAATGACGGTTTTCATGATATTGAAACCTTTTTTTTTCCTATTCCCTTTACCGATGTTTTAGAAATTATTTCTTCTGATCACAAAACACAATTAGTCAACACAGGAATTACGGTTCATCAAAATGAAGATAATTTATGCCTTCAGGCTTATCAATTATTAAAAAAAGATTTTCCCCAATTACCTGAAATCAAAATACATCTTCATAAAGTGATTCCGCTGGGAGCCGGACTTGGTGGTGGTTCTGCTGATGCGGCCTTTACTTTATCACTGTTGAATGAAAAATATAACCTGAACATCTCTGAGAAACAACTTTTCGTGTACGCGTCTACGTTAGGTAGTGATTGTGCTTTTTTTTATTGAATGAGCCTTGCTTTGCAACTGGTCGCGGAGAAAGATTGCAACCATTAAATCTTTCGCTTTCTGATTATAAAATTTTAATCATCAATCCGGGAATCCATGTGAGCACAAAAGGAATTTTTCAACAAGTTACTCCCCGAATTCCTTCAAAAAGTATTAGAGAAATCATTGAGCAACCGATTGAAACATGGAAAAATGATTTGAAAAATGATTTTGAAAAAATTGTTTTTTTGCAATACCCCGAAATAAAAAAAATCAAGGAAAATCTATACAATCACCAGGCAGTTTATGCTTCCATGACCGGAACGGGAAGTACCGTATTTGGTATTTTTAATAAAAACGAAGAAATTAGCCACCCTGTTGACAAAGAATATTTTCAGAAATGGGTTGATACGCTTTTGTTCTGAATCTGACTTTGATCAAAAAAAATTAATTTTACGGAATGTATAAGTGCCGCAAAAAAATTAAAATAATGCTTACTCGACAAGCTATCTTAAAAGCCACAGAAGAATTTGTGAAAAGCGCAA
>JBQCFO010000579.1:0-11456 GCA_051959055.1 Ginsengibacter sp.
TATCACCGGCTGTAATATTTCTTTTGTTAAAAACCCATTCCGGAGTTAACTTTAACGGCGGTACATTATTTATATTACGTTCGAAAAAACAATAAGTATTTTAGGTTATGGGAGTAATTCAAGACAAATTCAAAGCAAAGGCAGATGGTGTTGCTGCAGAAGTAAAAGATATCGTAAAGAATTATGGTGACAGGATCATTGGTGAAGTAAAATTATCCCAGATCTACCAGGGAATGCGAGGGATCACCGGGCTTGTGACGGAAACCTCCCTTCTTGATTCTCACGACGGCATTCGTTTTCGCGGTTATTCTATTCCTGAATTAAGGGAGAAGTTGCCTACTGCTGAAGGCGGTACAGAGCCTTTGCCTGAAGGCATATTTTATTTAATGTTGGTTGGCGATTTACCTACTGAACAGGATGTCCAAAACATGAGCAATCTTTTGCAACGCAGAAGCCACGTTCCCAATTTTGTTTTAGACACCATTGAGGCCTTGCCGGAAAATGCGCACCCGATGACGCAATTTGTTGTTGGCATTATGGCGCTTCAAACCGAAAGTCACTTTGCAAAAAAATATGCAGAAGGGTTGAGTAAACATGATTATTGGGCGCCGGTTTTTGATGATGCAATGGACCTGATTGCACGTTTACCAAGAATCGCGGCTTATATCTATAGACGAAAATATAAAAACGGCAAACACATTCAGCCGAATGGATTGCTCGATTGGGCGGGAAATTTTGCACATATGTTGGGATATGAAGATGAAGGATTCAAGGAGTTGATGCGACTTTATATGACTATTCATTCTGATCATGAAGGAGGAAATGTTTCGGCACATACAACCCATCTTGTTGGTTCCGCTTTAAGTGATCCTTACCTGGCTTTCGCTGCCGGCATGAACGGACTTGCCGGTCCTTTGCACGGACTTGCAAACCAGGAAGTGATTAAATGGATTTTTGAAATGCAGAAAGAAATCGGAAGTGATCTTCCTACAAAAGAACAGATTGAAACGTATGTAAAGAAAACTTTGTCGGAAGGAAAAGTAGTTCCGGGATATGGCCATGCGGTTTTAAGAAGAACCGATCCACGATTTGAAGCCCAGATGGAATTTGGTAAAAAACACATGCCGGATGATAAACTGGTTCAAACCGTTTGGAATATATATGAAACTGTACCCAACATTTTAGGCTCTATTGCAAAAATCAAAAATCCCTGGCCGAATGTAGATGCACACAGCGGCGCTTTATTGGTTCATTATGGAATGGTAGAGTATGAATTTTATACCGTGCTTTTTGGTGTGGCCCGTTCTTTGGGAGTTTTGGCAAGTCTTTGCTGGGACAGAGCTTTGGGCTATCCGTTGGAAAGGCCAAAATCTGTTTCAAACCGTTTGGTAAAACTATGGCTGGAAGGAAAAGCGGAGATTTGGGGTGAATAGGCTCAAGGCTGAGGGCTGAAAGCAGGAGACGATAGGCTTTGTGCATTCAATATTCTGCATTCAGCGTTTTGCTTTTTGCGTTCTGCTTTTTCTGATTATATTTGCCGCCGCAAGGAATAATTTTGCGGCGGTTTCTTTGAATTAAAAGGGGGATTAGCTCATCTGGTAGAGCGCAAGCATGGCATGTTTGAGGTGATCGGTTCGAGTCCGATATCCTCCACTTTTTTAAATGTGAAAATTTCGAAAATTCAACAAAGCAGCAAATAAACGCGATTCTTTTTTTTCAGATTCTTTTTGCAAAATCTTTTTTCTGATTCACTTTTTTGGTTCTATCTCATTTTCTGTGGAAACAAGGTAATAAGGTAACAGAGATTTTGAGATTCTAAGTTATTAAGGTAATAAGGTTGGCTTTTATCGGGGATTATGCACATTAATTAATGTAATTTGGGACCCTATTACCTTAGTAATAATGCTTCATACCAATGAAGCATACCTTATTACCTTATTACCTTATCTTTTTTTGGTTCAACTGTTGTGAAGAAGCACCTTTTCTAAAGATCCAATAAGCCTTCAGGAAGATTCACGTAAAGTTTCCGGTTTTTTTTATCCATTTTTTCCAAAAAATCAGCATGAATGGGAATAAAAATTTCTTTTCCGTTCAGCATAATGGTGCATAATATCTGATGCGGTTGTTCGATTACTTCAATTACTTTTCCAAGTTCTACTTTCTTATTAATAATCGTAAATCCAAGCAAAGAAATCGGCGCAGCAGAAGCAGAAAATTTTTTAAAATCATCTTCACTGAGCCATACTTCTTTTTTAATCAAAACCCGCGCAGCTTCCTTCGAACCAATTCCATCCAGCTTGATATAAGTTTCCTTTTCGTTTTTTATTTTCGTTGATGAAATAAACCAGGGAAGGAAACTATCTTTTTTTTCTTCAATAAAAATGGTTTCTAATCCTTTTAAGGATGTTTTTTTACCAAGACTGTGTTCGAGAATAAATTGGCCTTCAGTCCCATAAGTCGCTGCCAATTTGCCTATCTTGAAATATTCATTCATTTAGATTGAAAGTATTTTATTGATGCTTTTGATAAAATCATTTTAAAAATCAAAACTTAAAAACAGGATTTTTTATATCATGATAAAATAAAAATGCCCATTTTTCCTGTTGGCCGGTTTTCCACCATTGCATTCTTAATTCCATCGCAGCAGCGCCATCATAATCATACTTTGCTTTAAACCGGTTTTTCATTTGTTGTAACTGCGGAGCTACATCACCGCCAAAAAAAACAATTTTACCATCTTCAATGATCTTAAAAACCTGGTGATAAGGGCAATGAGCACCGGTTACTTCATAATGAATGTAACCATCAATATCGCCATCGCCTTCTGTAAATGTCACTTTTCCACTTTTCTCCAAAAACAAAAAATCATTGACCCGATAAGAAGGAGATTCTTTTTTAAAAGCAAATTCCCATTCGTTTTTGTTTATAAAATAAGTGGCGTTTTCAAAACTGACCTTTTGTTTATCAGGCAAACCAATACCACCGGTATGATCTTTATGAAGATGAGAAAGAAGCACTTTGGTAACGTCTGAAGCATTGATCCCGTTTGCAGCAAGATTTTTATAAATCTTTAATTGTCCCGTTTCATCTGCATGGCCAAGTCCTGTATCGCAAAGGATAATGTCATTTGAAGTGATGACAACAAACGGTTGAATTTCTACTAAAATGCTTCCTTTATTTCTTTGCTGCAGGTCATCTTCATCTATATTAAAAGGAATGAATTTTTTGGTTTGATCTACGGTAAAAGCACCTTCACTTAATGGAATTATTTTCATTTGTTTTCGCGCTATATTGTTAAATGGTTTTATTGTTAAAAGCTGGATGATTATCTTTCCTTTCTTTTGATGCCTTTTCAGCAAAAAAAGAAATAAGGCGTTTTTCTATTTTTAATTCACTGGCATTAAGGGGAATATGACTTAAAAGTTAAAAACATCATTCTACCTCAAAACCATCTGCCTATCTGCGTCCAGCCTGATTAATATAAAAATTAAAATAGTAAAAGTAAGCAACGAGGAACCACCATAACTCATCAAGGGCAAAGTAATTCCAATAACCGGTGCCAAGCCAATGGTCATACAAATATTGATAGAAACATGGAAAAAAATAATTGCTGCCACGCTATAAGCATAAACCCGTGTGAAAGTACTTCGTTGCCGCTCCGCCAAAAAAACGACCCGAAGCATAAAGGCAATGTATAAAAGGACGACGAAAGTACTACCCCAAAAACCAAAATTTTCTCCAACTGATGTGAAGATAAAATCGGTATGTTGTTCCGGAACAAAATCTCCTTGTGTTTGTGTTCCTTTTAAAAACCCTTTTCCCCAAAGGCCACCGGAACCAATTGCAATTTTGGATTGCTTTACATTGTAATTTTCTTTCGCTTTTGACGCCTTTTTCGTTTTACTCTGTTCCAGTTTGTCCTCTTTACTCAGTACAGCAACTTCTGCATCGGGGGTATAATCCACTCCGAAGGTGTTCATAATCCGTTCTACCTGATACTGGTGTAATACGTGTTTAAACATATAAGGAACGGCAAATCTTTGAATACCAACACAGAGTGCCCACAACCCGAGAATAACAATTAAAACTGCTTTATCGCGTTTGATTGTTCTTCTCAAAACAAAGATAGCAATAGCGGCTATAACAGTAAGGATGAGTGCCAGGAGGTTTTTTTCAATCAAAATAGTTGCAACAACAAGTACGGCAAATGAAAATCCAATTATGAGATAAATGGGGGGAAGCCCTTCCCTGTACATAGGAATCAGAAAAGCGAAATACACAAGTGCCAGCCCGGTTTCATTTTGCAAAAGCGAGAAGACTGCCGGTGTTAGTGCAATTGCCGCCGCTATCAGTTGTGATCGGGGGTTCTGGAAATTCGTTTCCGGCCGTGATAGATATTTCGCCAGGGCTAAAGCAGTAAAAATCTTGCATGTTTCTACCGGCTGAAGATTGAAAAAACCAAGTGGTATCCAAGAACGGGAACCGTTAATATCTTTACCCAAAACAAATGTCGCCATCATCAGGAGAATGCCAAATGCATAGCTGAGGTTAGCAGTTGCCGTAAAAAATTTGCTATCAGTCAGTAAAATAAAAATGGCGATAACGACAGAAAACCCCATAAATAATAATTGCCTGGAATAATTTTTTTTGAGGCCAACAATGTTGTGCCATATATTTTCACTATTGTGGTATTCAACAGAAAAAATACAAAGTACTCCGATAGAGATCAGGATGATATAGAGCCAGACACTTAGCCAATCTATTCCTTTAGATATGATAGCCTGATCACGCATTTAGTTTTAAAATAATAATTTAATGTAAAGAATCATTTTTGATTTTGGTTTTTTTTCTATCCGGCAGCACGGCGTTTACCGGTTGTGTTTTTATTTTTTCGTTTTTAGCAGGCATTGTATCAATTATTTTTTTGGTGGGAATCATGTGAGATTCCTTTTTTGTGGTCGCACTATCATTCATTTTATTCAATTCATCCAATGCATCGCTATTATCTTCATCTTCAATACCAGTGGTGTCTTTTATTGATTTTATATAAGTTTTTTCCAGGAGTAACTTTTCATTTTTAGCTTTCGATATAGAATCTCTTTGCCTGATTTCTGCCATTATCCTGGCGGGCATGAGATTTAACTTTGAAATTGTTTCAATCTTTGCTTTGCGATCCGGTTCTGAAATAGAATCTTTTAAATATTTTTCAATCATGAGGCTGGCGATGGGTGCCGAAGAGCTTGCACCAAATCCGGCATTTTCACAGATTACAGCAATAGCGATGCGTGGATTTTCCCGGGGAGCAAATGCGGCAAAGAATGCATGGTCTTTTTGTTTGACCCCTTTATAGTAATTTTCAACCGTTCCTGTTTTTCCACATACTATAATTCCCGGTACTTTTGCGGCTGCTCCGGTACCCCGTTCCATTACTCCCTGCATCCCATCGGCTACTGCATCAAAAATGGAATCAGGAATGGTCAAAGGATGGTGGCGCAGTTTGAATGAATCAAGCAATCCAAATTTATCTCCACCATCAATAGAATCTATCATGTGTGGTGTAATAAACCAACCTTTATTAGCGATATAAGCCATTTCATTGGCGACCTGTAAAGGAGTTACATTTACTTCGCCCTGTCCAATGCTTACTGACCGAAAAGTACAAAAATTCCAATGCTTTTCACCATATATCCTGTTATAAGTTCTAGGTGTTGGAATGAGGCCTCCCCTCTCCGAAGGAATATCAATTCCCAGTTTATTTCCCAGTCCAAAAGCATACATATAATTATCCCAAACATGCAATGCGCTGTCTACAGAACCATATTGCGGATTATTAATACAACGCTGCATAACATTGGCAAAATAAGTATTATCTGAAACGGTAATAGCCTGCTTTAGGTTAAAAGTTCCGAGGTCAAGGCATCTCATTGGTTTGCCACAACCATAAAAAGCGCCCGTACACGTAAACCTGGTGGATGTGGTAATTACCCCTTCCTGCAATCCAACCAGCGCCTGTAATGTTTTGAAAGTAGACCCTGGAGAATACGTGGCGCTGACGGTCCGGTTGTACATTGGTAATCTTGGATCTAAAAATAATTGCGAAAAATGTTTTCTACGTTCAGCACCGGTTAATAAATTTGGCTTGTAAGTAGGGCTGCTCACCATTGCCAAAACACCACCGGTTTTTGGATCAAGAGCAACGATGGCTCCCACTTTATTTTCCATTAGATGCTCGCCAAGCATCTGGAGGTCGATGTCGAGCGCCATATGCAGATTTTCGCCCGGAACAGGGGCCGTATCATATCTTCCATTTTCCAACCGGTCTGTCAGACGGTTTTTATTATCCCGTTTCCAATATTCAATTCCACGCTGCCCCATCAAAACTTTTTCATAACTGCGTTCAAGCCCCGTTTTTCCTGCATAATCTCCCATTTGATAACCCTGGCCTTCATGCCTTTTTAGAAAATTAGAATCCACCTCTGATAAATATCCAAGAATATTTCCTGCTGCATCATAAGGATAATCACGCACTGGCCTTGCCTGCAAGTAGAATGCAGGTACAAATTTGTACATGCTTTCATTCAGACGTGCAATCTTTTCATCAGAAAGGGATGTTTCAAATACGGATGGGCGGTAGCTTCGGTTTTTTATAATAGAAGTAACGATGCGTTTTCTGAAATCAGCAGTATCAATTTTCAAAATACGGCACAGGTCTGCTGTATCCATATTCATTCCGCGGATTTTTGACGGTGTAACCATCAGATCATAAATAATGGTATTTCTCAAAACTGCCTTTCCCTTACGGTCGAATAAGATTCCGCGGTTGGGATATACTACCATTCTGAATCTTCCCTGCTCATTCGCCATGATTGAATATTTTTTATCCACTATCTGAAGGCTGAAAAGCCGCGTAATAATGATCAGTCCCATAAAAAGGAACATGGCAATGATGATATTTTTTCTGGATTGGTTAAACACAGAGAAAGAATGATTTTTGAGGTACCGGAAGGCAAAGATTTAAGTGCAAAATTAACGCCTAAATCGTATTTGTCCTAAATCTTTGTTTCCTCACAAACAATAATTCTGTAAGCAAAATTAATAGCAGGCTGATTGCTGTAGACGTTAAAGATTTTAAAAGGAAATAGAAATAACCACCTGTTTGCAAAGCCTGTAAAAAAAAGAGAAAAGTATGGTGGATAAATGTAAGAATTGTAACGTAGGTAAGATAGGGTGTAAATCCCATGCTCTGAATGGACGGCTCATAATAATTGCTTTCTGTTCCTTCCTGGGAAATAAGCACATTGATCAAAAAAGGCCGCACGTAAGCGATCAGAACACATGCTGCCGCATGTAATCCATACGAATTTGTGAAACAATCCAGTGTGAATCCCAACGCAAAGGCAAGAAGCATTTGTGTGCGCCTTCCCATTTTAAAAGGTAACCACAATATAAAAACGAAATAAAGGTAAGGCGTTACCAGATTGTGTAACGGCGGCACCTGGTTCAGAACGTAAACCTGTACCAATATCAGCAGGCAAAACCGGATAATATTTTTAACTAAATTGCTCATTTATTTTTCACTTTCTTCAAAAGCTGCAAAGGTTCGTCCTTTTGTAAATTGTTAATAATATACGCGTATTGGAGGGTTTCAAAATTGGCAGCAGGATTTACTCTGATTGTGAAGGTGCTGCTGCTTCTATCATTAATAATATCCTTTACATAACCAACAAGTAATCCGCCTGGAAATTTATCAGAAAAACCGCTGGTAACCACCGTATCTCCCTGGTTGATTTTTGCCAGCTTTGAAATATCTTTTAAATATAAAATGCCGGGGGTTTTTCCGTCATAAATTACAATTCCGGTTTCCCCTCCTTTTTTCAGCCGCGCGCTCAGATTGCTCTGCTCATGTAATAAGCTCATGACCACCGCATAATTATTACTCACATCGACCACCGTTCCTACCACACAACTATTGACATCAATGACACCCATGTCGGCAGCGATTCCCTGTTTGGAACCACGATGCAATTCCAAATAATTGTTCAAAAGATTTACAGAATTATAAATCACTTTGGCAGGCATATATAAATATTTTCTTTGCTGCTCAATAGAATCCAGGATTATGGTGTCTATGGCAATTTTATTAGCCGTATCCGGGATTTCGTAATCCTGTTTTAGTTTATTATATAAGGCCGCGTTTGCTTTGACCAATGAATCGTTGGTCTTTTTTAATTGAAAATAATATTCTACGCTATTGTACTTTTTATTGATAGCTCCCGTTACTTCATTGGCAACTTTTGAATAAGCCGCATGATGATACCTGTTGTAACTGAAAAGCATGTAAAAAGACAATCCCATCAAAAACAGGAAGAAAATAAAAGTAAAATAAATACGGATAAAGAGGAAAATGTTGCGCATGGTTTTCATCCGGGCTGCCTTACAAAAACAGCCATTTAATAGCGATTGAAAAAATTATTGCTGCAAATGTAATATGGATTAAACGAAAAACCGGAGAACAATGGATATTTCAGAATACTGATGTTGTATTCAACCGTGAATCTTGAACCTTCAACATTAAACATTCAACCATCCACTATCTCATCACAAAAGGATACCGGTCATAATGTTTCAAAGCAAGGCCAGTACCACGTACTACGCTTTTCAGCGGATCGTCTGCAATATGCACAGGCAATTTTATTTTAGCGGCAAGCCTTCTGTCAAGACCGCGAAGCAATGCGCCCCCACCGGTAAGATATAATCCTCTTCGATAAATATCCGAGGCGAGTTCAGGCGGAGTGGTTTCCAACGCTTTTAAAATTCCTTCTTCAATTTTGAAAATGGATTTATCAAGAGCCTCTGCAATTTCCTGGTAGCTTACCATGATTTGTTTTGGAATTCCGGTTACCAAATCACGGCCATTTACCGGCATATCATCAGGAGGGTTATCAATATCTTTCATCGCTGCACCTATCTGAATCTTGATTTGTTCCGCTGTGCGTTCACCAATTAACAAGCTATGATAACGGCGCAATGCTTCCATAATATCGGCTGTAAACTCATCACCGGCCACGCGGATAGATTGGTCGCAAACAATACCAGCCAAAGCAATAACAGTAATTCCGGTTGTTCCTCCGCCAATATCAATGATCATATTTCCAACAGGTTCTTCTACGTCAATGCCAATACCCAAAGCTGCAGCCATGGGTTCATGAAGCAGGTAAACTTCTTTGGCGCCGGCTTGTTCGGCACTGTCTCTTACCGCGCGCTTCTCGACTTCCGTAATGCTGCTTGGAATGCAGATCATCATGCGCCAGCTTGGTGGAAATAAAGGTTTTTTGGGATAGATTTTTTTGATCATTTCGCGGATCATCAGTTCCGCCGCATTAAAATCCGCAATAACTCCATCTTTTAGCGGACGTACCGTCCGGATACTTTCATGGGTTTTTTCATGCATCATCAAGGCTTTTTTGCCCACAGCAAGAATATTTTTAGGATTATTTCTGTCTAAGGCAACAATGGAAGGCTCATTTACAACTACAACGTCATTATGAATTATAAGAGTATTTGCAGTACCAAGATCAATCGCTATTTCCTGTGTGAAAAAATTAAAAAGGCCCATCGTTTTATTTGAGGTATTGAAAAATTATTAATGCCTGCAAAGTTGTGGAAATAATTTGGAATTACAACCGATTACTATTGCGGGTTTTATAGCAAACGCAATTAAAAATTTGAAATTGTATAAAAGGTGAAATATTTTAATATTACTCTTGTTTCTGCACCACTCCCAACTTTTATTCATTGTTTTTTTTTTACCGGGTTAGTAAACCCGGTTTTATTTAAAAGGGTAAATTTGGGCATGAAATATCAAATTTTAGGGAAGTCTTCCCTCAACATCAGTAAAATCGGTTTTGGGTGCATGTCTTTAAAACCCGGCCAAAATGATTTTACTCAAATCATCAATACGGCCATTGATCTGGGCATTAATTATTTTGATACGGCGGATTTGTATGACAAAGGATTGAATGAAACTTTATTAGGAAAGGCTTTCAAAGGCAAAAGAGATAAAGTAATTATTGCTACAAAAGCCGGAAATCAATGGAGGGCTGACGGAAGTGGCTGGGATTGGAACCCACGGAAAGATTATATTTTAAAATGCGCTGATGAAAGTTTGAAACGTCTACAGACAGATTATATTGATTTGTACCAATCGCATGGGGGAACTATTGAAGATAATATTGATGAAACCATTGAGGCCTATGAAATACTGCTGAAACAGGGTAAAATCCGGTATTATGGACTTTCTTCAATCCGGCCAAATGTGATCAGGGAATTTGTAAAAAGATCAAACATAGTAAGTGTGATGACCCAGTATAGTTTATTGGATCGCCGCCCTGAAGAAAGCACTTTACAATTATTATATCAAAACAATATCGGGGTGTTGATAAGAGGAAGCGTAGCTTCGGGATTGCTGATAGATAAATTGCCGAAACCATATCTGAATTATGATGAGGCTGAGGTTGCGGCTGCGGCAAGAGTCATAAAATTACTTGCGACCAAAGACAGAAATCCGGCACAAACAGCGATTCAATATGTTTTAAACAATCCGGCTGTTACTTCTGCAATAGTTGGTATCAGAACGATGGAACAATTGATTGAAGCAGCAGAAACAACCAGCAAAGCCGCGTTGTCAGAAGAAGAAATGCGGATTCTGAATGGCACAATTCCGGTAAATTTTTATGAACAACACAGGTAGTTTTATTTTCTAAATCCAATTCTTTGCTGTTCATTTCATTTTCTCTGAGCCGCTTTTTCATCCAATAAATTATCCATCGCGCCATAGATTTGATTGAGCTGCGTATCATGTTCGCCTAAATGATCTTTGATTTGCTTGATTTGTTCTGCCAGGTTATTTTCTTTAACTAAAATTCTTCTTATTTCTACAAATGCTCTCATAATCGTCCCGATAGCTAATCTCATCCGATTTATGATGACATACAGTAGACGAAGAAATCACCCGAATTTATACTTTCGCATCTTTTTGGTGCTTGATGATAAACTGAATGATTTCATCCAACGGAATTCCTGCACGATTGCAGGCATCCTGAATTTCTTCTCTTGAAACATTTGCGGCAAAATATTTTTCTTTTAGCCTTTTCTTTACGCCTTTCAACTCCATTCCTTCATAGCCCGTCGGGCGCATGAGTGAATAGGCATGAATTAATCCGGACAATTCATCAAAAGCATAGAGCATTTTGTCCATTTTAGTTTCCGGTGCTACTCCGAAATGATTGGGCCCGTGAGAAGCAATGGCACGTACGATTTCGGCATCAACATTTCTTTGTTCCAGCTCTTCAATGATTTTTTTGCAGAGAGTCTCCGGCCATTGATCCCAATCTGCATCATGAAGCAAACCCGCCATTTCACACCGCCATTGATCTGCTTCATGGAGATGTTATTAT
>JBQCFO010000580.1:0-3988 GCA_051959055.1 Ginsengibacter sp.
AAAAAGATTCTTTAAAAAAAGCATGGGAATGCCCACAACTGTTTAAGGAGAAAGAAACTCAAAAAAAATATAAAGAAATCTGGAATGACAGAACAGATTTTATAACCGCAGCCATTGAAGCGAATGATTTTGTAAATGAAAGTGAGGTTTATAACTATATTAACCACATCATTTCTGATGTTGTAAAAGCCAATCCTGCGTTATTACAACAAAAGCCATTGTTATTAATTGACAGAAGCGCCACAGTAAATGCGTATGCAATCGGTGGAAACGTAATAGCCGTCAACCTCGGATTGATAACTTTTGCTCAAAGCCGCGAGGAGATTGCCTTTGCCATTGCACATGAGCTTTCACACAACATTTTAAACCATGCTGAAAACTCCATGAAGGAAGGCGCAGTTTGGCTCACTTCAGATGAATATAAGAACTCACTAAAAGAGGTGATGGATTCAAAATATCAGCGGCTTACGAAGCTGAAAAAGGTGATGGAAACATTTACCTTCAACAGAAACAGGCATAGCAGGTATCATGAAAGCGACGCTGATTCGCTGGCGATCATTTTACTCAAAAACAGTCATATTTCTTTTGACCCGGCATTTTTTTTAAGGATGGATAGCACAGATAATGAGTATTTGCAATCGCTTAAAAATCCGACAAAAAATTATTTTGCTTCTTATAATGTTTCGCTGGATGATGCCTGGTTTAATAAGCGTAGTAAAGGATTATCTTCTCACAGTTACAATTTCAATTCTTCAGGCACCATGGCTGATTCATTAAAAACTCATCCGGATTGTATAGAGCGATTTAATCTTACTAAAAGTAAGACCAGCATAATTGGAAAGCTGACTCCTGTTCCTTCAGGCATAAAAGAGAAAGCAAATAAAATGCTTATCTGGAACATTTATGATAACCTGAGCCTTACGGAATGCTTATACCGGATTTTTTTGGAAAAGGACAAAGGAAATACAGATCCGTGGTATGATTTTATGACCTATAATATTCTGGCTGGTTTGTATTATTCAAACAAACAATTGAACCGCTTTAATGCGATTGGAATAAAACCAAAAGAATTTATTTCAAAGAATTATTATGAATTACAAAACCTGTTAGAGCAGATTCCATCGGCTGACCTGGAGCAATTGATGAAAGCTGGTTCCAATGCAGGTTTTTGGACCAAAATGGCTCCTGATGCAAAAGGTATGAAAATATTATTTGACAAATTAAATACAGATAGTGATAATGCACCAAAAGCACAGGCAGCCGCTGCAAAAGATTTTATAAACACCAATCCTTCCAGCATGTATTGCGAATTTGCTGAACATTTTAAAAAATAATGAAAAAAAATAAACATCAAAACTAATATTATGCAAAAACAATTACTGACATTTTTCCTGAGCATTTCCTTTTTTGTGATGAACGCTCAAACAAAAATCTTTAAAGAAATAAGCGATGATATTTCTGTACAAACACGGGCAATTATCCAGGACAACTCTTTGGTAGGATATGTAATATTTACCCGGCTTGAAAAAGCCAGTGCAGATTCATTTAATTATAAAATATCGCTGCTGGATGAAAATCTGAATGATATAGGAGCAGTCAATTTTACCGAAATAGGATTAGACCTGGAAGGTGTTGCTTTTGACCAGGATGTACTTTGCCTGGCTTATTTAAAAAGTACTACCCAGGGAAAGACTTTTAAAAACAAAAGAGAAGCGAGAAGAAGTGATTTGAAAGACGATGTGGTTACCCAGTTTTTAACCCTCAACGGGCAAATTATAAAAACCAATTCTTTACCGGTTAATTTAAAATCTGTTCTTGATCAGAATGGAGCTGGATGGGAGCGTAAAAGCTTTGAATACAAGGGTAGCCTGAGCCATAAAATACAATTAAAAAATGTTTCAGGAAAAGGATTTGCCTGTTTTTATGGAGATGGCGATGGTTGCAATTTAATTGCCTACGATTTTAAAGGAAATCAATTATGGAAAAAAAGTATTGACGATAAGCAGGATTTTGCTTTGCTTGCTTCCAAATCAGATATATATCTTCTTCAAAAAGAAAAGGGAAAATATTTTGAGGGTGGAGGTTCTTTAACGGGATTCAATTTTGCCGACGGGAAGAGCTATCCAAAAATAGCAATGGAGGATAAAGATGGCCGCGCACTAACTCTGATGAACTTTGGCAATGATCCGGTTACCGGCAATCCTTTTATCTGTGGCAACATCATTGATACACGAAACGGAAATAAAATAGTTAAAGTAAAAGATTTTACGCATGGCCCTTACGATGGTGTATATACAATGGATATAAACGGCCATGCAAAAAAAGACATAAAGCAAACCTTTATTTATTGGAATGATGGTTCTCAAAAACCGGGAATATCTACCCGTGTATACGTAAACGATACCAAATCTTATACAGTTTTAACCTCTGGTTTCAGAGACTATAATGGCAACACCTACTTTGTAGGTTCACAATTGATCAAGAAAGTAAAAATTGGTTCTATCATATCATCAGTTATAACCTTACCAACCATTGTAGCACCGTTAATGATCCTTGGTGCAGGAACTTCAAAATGCAAATTGCTTGATGCCAATGTGATGAAATTATCGGCGAATGGTAAATTCAATTTGGAAAATACGATTCCATGTAAAAATACCGCTTATGCAAGAGCTTATAATGATTTTAGTGATCTCAATTTCAGCAGGAACTATTACAGCCTTGACGAGCCTGAATCTAAAAATAGTTTTGTAATTGCAGATGATTCGAAAAACATTATGATTTATAATGTAAATCAGAAAAAAGTTATTCGCACCATTCCTCATAAAGCAGGGAATGTACGTACTACGATTGGGCCGGCTAAAGATGGGCATTTTATGGTAATTGAATACAACAAAAAAGAGAAATATACCAGTTTGTCTATTGAACCTTTAAATTAAAAAAAGAAATTTTTAAAATGTGCCCGCCTCTAACCAGGCGGTTTTTTTTTATTAAAATGAAGTTATTTGCAGCAGAGCAACAAATAAAGAACATTCTTACTTTCTATAATTGTATAAAATGCGATATTATTTATAAGCGAATGAGTACAGCATCTCCTAAAAAGAGAATCTGCATTACAGGTCTTCTTCCCGCTCCAGCATCAGAATAGCGCTTTGAGGTACAATAAAATATTTATCTCCTGCATACATTACTTCTGTTGCAGCACTCATGAGGAAAATAGCAAGGTCGCCCTCCTTTGCCTGCAAGGGGATATACTTTATTTTTTCTTCTTCGCCTTTCCATGGTTCATCTTCAACGGGGATAGGAATGGCATAACCCGGACCAGTTTTGATCACATATCCCTGTTGCACTTTTTCTTTTTCCTGCACACCAGGAGGCAGGTAAAGTCCACTGGCAGTTCTTTCATCAGGACGAGCGGGTTTTATCAGCAACCTGTCGCCTATTACGATTAGTTTCTTAAGCTTATTATCGGAGGTTATGTGCATCAGATTTTCTTTTTGCAAAAATAATGGTTCATAGAAATGGATTGAATTAAACGTGACAAGAATCTTTTCCAATCAGGTCTAAGGCTTGCCACAATAAAATCCATCTAATGAATCATTAAAAAAACAGAAATCCGGTTATTTGTTGGTTTGCTAATCAGGGCTGCTGACTGCCGGCGTTAGCAGAAGTGATCGATCGTTAGATTGTAAGTATCCTAAAAAGTTACTACCAAACGGTAACAATATCCTGTTATAAATGATCTTGATCCAGTATTTCCATGAAAAAATCAGCGGATTTTCATGAGAAAAAATGTGGATTAGCATAGGATAAGGTATTGCTGAAGGATTACTTTTGCCGCGAGACCCGAAATCCAATTTTAATTCGCTTCAGATTCCAGAAAGATTAATTTTTTCACCATAAAATTTCATATGATTATGCGTACATTATTAAAAATTTCCACTGATACTGCAGCAGGAAATAAAGCTGTGATGGAAGGCACTCTTCAAAA
>JBQCFO010000581.1:0-13176 GCA_051959055.1 Ginsengibacter sp.
GGTGATAATTTCAGCGCCAAAACGCTTGTCAGCAATACTCATTTTACAAAAGCTGCAGGCATCCTGGCCAAGTCTGATGGGCTGTGGGCCTGAGTTGCATGACATCAATCCAAAAATGAAAGTAGTTGCAACGGCGGTAGCCAGCTTTCTATTTAAATTCTTCATAACTGGTTTTTCTTTTTTTTTAATTTGAATAATGAAGGCAATTAATAGCAGTAATCCTGAGCCGATGAAAATCCAGCCGCCTGTATCCGGAATGGAATACGCGCCAAAATTTAGTAATTGTTTATATCCAAGAATGGGTGGCTGATAACTCATACCGGGAACCTGGATGGCAGCATTCGGATCCAGGTCATGCCCATAATTATAATTCCACCTGTAAAAATCAATCATGGAAATAACACCGAAAACGAAGAAGGAAACAAGCAATACGGTAAGCCATTTTCTTTTATTGATGATAGCAACCAAAAAACAAAACGCAGCAAAAAATCCGATGATGTAAGGCAATACAGTAAATTCTATGAAGTTACTGGCATGAAGTGTTTTCATTCCGATGTAATGGTTCAGGCCGTTGATCACATCTACGTTTCCGGCTAATTTATTGGGATACATTTTCAACACGAGGCCTTCGGGATATTGAGGAGCAGCGAGTTCGATTTGCCATAAGGGAACAAACAATACCACGATCAACGCCAATCCGCAAAGGATGGTTATCATTCTGCTGACTACGGATAAACTGTTGTTTTTCATTTTGAAAAATTTAATGCTGTAGATGTGTGATGCATTCGCACGAAAATAGAAACACGAAAATAGAAAAAGGCATTATTTATTTCTTTGCCGGAGGCAATAAAACGTTATCAATTACATAGATCATTCCATTGCTTGCCGGAATGGAAGCGATTATCGTTGCATCATTATTCAACACTGTTTTTCCGTCTTTCACACTTACGGTTACATTATCGCCGTTTACCATTCCCAGCGTCTGTCCATCAGTAAAAGATTGAGGAGACAGGGCAGACATGAATACATGGTATTGAAGAATATTTTGCAAATCCTCTTTTTTGTCGTCTTTCATTAACCCTTCAACAGTGCCCTTTGGCAGTTTGTCAAATGCTTCATTTGTCGGCGCAAAAACGGTAAAAGGCCCGGCATTTGAAAGAGATGTTACAAGGCCTGCTTGTTTTAATGCGGCTACCAGCGTTGTATGATCTTTAGAACCCATTGCCACTTTTACCACATCTTTTTGAGAATCGCTATCCTGTACATTTTCCTGTCCGCCGGCCATCGAAGCTGCCTCCTCATTAGGCGTAGCATCTGTTTTTTTATCTGTGCTTTGAGTGCATGAAATTACGAATGCAAGAGCAACTATTGGCAATAACCTGAATAATGTTTTCATTTTTTTAGTTTGATAATTTATTGAATGCTTAATGCAGAAGGCTGAAGGCCGGACATTATTTCCGAAATGTGCGGCCTTTTGCCTTTTGCTTTTTGCTTTTTGCTGAATCTGTTATTTTTTTAATAAAGAATCTGCCGCATCAGAGTTTTTTCCAAGGCTAAACGAGATAGGTACATTAGAGCCTTTGGCCGAAACCCTTACATATCCCTGCATTTCCTGGTGCAATGCGCTGCAGAAATCAGTACAATAGATCGGGAAGATTCCTGTATTCTGGGGAGTCCATTTTAAAGTCTGTGTTTCTCCCGGCATTACCAGCAATTCCGCCGTGGATGCACCTTTTACGGCAAATCCATGCGGCACGTCCCAATCCTGTTCGAGGTTTGTAAGATGAAAATATACATCATCACCTACTTTTACACCTTCGATATTGTCAGGTGAAAAATGTGAACGAATCATCGTCATATAAACATCAACACGGTTGCCATTGCGCACTACTTTCGATTTTGGCTCACCAAGTGTCACATAAGGATTTTTATTTTCCTCGATCTTGAAAATCTTAGTTGAATTTTTTGCAATCAATTCAGCCGGAAGAGCCTGTGCATAGTGAGGCTCACCAATGCTTGGATAATCCGCCAGTAGCTTCATTTTGTCGCCGCTGATGTCGAACAGTTGTGCAGATTGTGACAGTTCAGGACCTGTAGGCAAATATCTGTCTTTGGTAATTTTATTATAAGCGATCAGATATTTTCCGTAAGGTTTTTTGGTATCGCCGCCTGGTACACAAAGGTGGCCGGGAGAATAATAAGTAGCATGCCGGTCCAGAACCTGTAAATCTTTCAAACTCCATTTTACTACTTCAGATGAAATAAAGAAAGTAGTGTAAGCGTTTCCTTTCTCATCAAACTCTGTATGCAAAGGACCTAATCCGGGTTTTTTCACTTCGCCATATAAAGCAGATTCATATTTTATTACAGGGATTCCGCCATAATCGCCATCATAGTCTTTTGATGCGATCGCTTTTTGAATTTTGTCGAATGAAAACACAGGAATCAATGCAGCGAGTTTGCCACTTCCCACAATATACTCTCCTGAAGGATCTACATCGCACCCGTGCGGAGATTTGGGACAGGGAATCATATAGGCAATATCCGGAAAATCTTTTGTATCAATAACCGTTGCTTCATTCTCGATAGTAGACGTTGCAGTGTGCGTAGAATCGCTGTAGACATTGTGTGAATATTTCACCGGAACTTTTTTGCCTTTCCCGGCTTTAAAATATTCTTCGGCTTTTTTCCAGTTTACTGCGAGGATATAATCTTTATCGCGCTTTGAAGCGTTTACTTCCAACAAAGTGTGCGCCTGCTCTGAATTGTAAGTGCTAAAGAAAAACCATCCGCTGCTGGGGCCTTTACCGCTGTGGCTCAGGTCAAAGTTCATCCCGGGCAATAATAGCTGGAAAGCCAGTTTCATTTCACCGGTGTTTGGTGCAACACTGATAAAGCTAACAGTTCCTTTAAAGTTCTTTTTGTAAGAATCAATCGGAACATCGCCATTTTCATAATCCATCGGAACGCTAAAACGCGTGCCTGCAACTACATACTCTGTATTCTCAGTAATGAAGGGAGAAGAGTGGTTTCCGGCGCTGTTTGGAATTTCGATGATTTCGGCAGTCCGGAAAGTTTTCAGATCGATTCTCGCTACACGGGGTGTGTTGTTTTCATTGGCAAATATCCAACGCCCGTCAATTTCACCATTGGTTTGTGAAAGATCCAAATGGTGCTGGTCGCCCCAGGGCACAAAACCATGAGAGGTATTCAACATCGGCTTGGTTTCTTCGCTGTATCCCCAGCCTTTTTCGGGATCAACTGAGAAAACAGGAATCACACGAAGTAAACGACCCGAAGGAATTCCATAAACACTTACCTGGCCACTAAAGCCCCCGGAGACGAAATTGTACAACTCGTCATATTTACCAGGCGGAACGTACACCCTGGATGCAGCATCTGAGCTGGTCGCATCGCCGGCGTTTTTGGGTTTGCAACCGCCGATTCCGGCAAGTATTAAAGCTGCTGTGAGCGCTAAAACCGGTAGATAGATTTTTTTCATAAAATGAAATGTTTGGTTGAGAAAAATGAGAATAATATGCTAAATTTTATTTTGCAATATTAGAATGAGCAGAAGTATTATTAAATGAGGATAATCATAAGGCGGCGGGGATTTCGATGATTTCTGTCATGCGTCGCATAATGTGGTGTAAATTGGATTGGTGAATAAAAGTGTCTTTACTGATGGTGGGTTTAAATTTGTCTCAAATCATTTTTTGAGAATAAAGAAATAGTTTAATAACGCCAGGCACTCTTTTCAGGTCTTTGATTCGTCGCAACAGAAACCATGCAAAGATTACCAATACACTATTTTAATAGCCATACCATTTTCCGAAATAGAAGTTTCATTTATTTATTGCTCTACTGTATTTATTAATGCTTTTCGCCGCCCGAAGCGGTTCTGTTTTCTGGTGTATATGTAAGCAAATTATCCAAAACTTTTTTTACTGATCGCAATCATTCTATCATACGAGCACCATCATATGTGCTGTCTGGCTTCAAAATTATTTTTACAAAAAAAATGATGAAAAATATATTAGTACCGGTTGATTTTTCAGATGCTTCTTTTAATGCAGTAAATTATGCAGCCTTTCTTGCTAATGCTTTTAAAGTGCCGCTAACACTGGTACATGCTTACAAGACAGTCTCTGCTTTTGACGAAGTACCGCGGACTAAAGCGCCTTTACCGAAAGATGCAGAATCAGAAGATGAAAAATTCCTTAAGGAAGAAATGAAGGGGATTGTAAAAAGATTTACAGTCAAAATTGACAGTATTGTAAAGAAGGGTAATGCTGTAAACATAATCAGAGAAGTCGCAGAAAAACAGCATCCTGATCTTATAGTAATGGGAATGAAAGGAAAAGGTGAAAGTAATTCGAGGTTTGGCAGTACGACTACTGCGATGATCAATGAAACTTCGGTACCCCTCTTGATAATTCCCAAAAAAGCCACCTATGAAACCATTGAGTGTATTACAGTTGCTTCAGACTTTCGTCATGAAAAATTGCTGAGTCATTTTCCAATTCTTCAAAAAATCATGGAGAGGTTTGTCCCATTCATACAGGTATTAAATGTACAGAAAAAGAATTCGAGGCTTACTCCTAAATTCATCGCAGACAAAATGAGTTTGGATTTGATGTGGGAGAGGTACAACCATTCATTCGACATTATTGAAGGCGATGATATTGAAGAAGGAATCGATAAATTTCTAAAAAGCCATCCGACAGATTTATTGGTAATGATAGCGAGGAAAAGAAATTTCATTACTAAAATAACTCAGCCTTCTCACAGTGCAAAAATGACGTATCAAACAGCAATACCTTTATTGGTTTTGCATGAAGAAGTAATGGAAAATGAAGCCTGACGATTTAAACCAATAAACTCATTGGAAGCCTCGGTTTAAGAGCGTGCATATGGCTGCAAAACCAAATGTTTCCTGTTGATGATTGAGATAGGGAGAAGGTTCATTACTCCGAGTCCGCTAACCCCTTCGCTTTTTCTAACGCCTCTCGGAATGTTTCAAAAATATTTCCTTTGCCAACAGCAAATAATAAACGGCTGTCTTTTAATTCTTTCAAAACCTGCTTACTGTTCACTTCTGACAACATCAATTTGACATGATGTTTCTTTAGCTCTTTGCTCACTTCCAGCAGTGTTTGGATGCCGGTTGCATCTATCAACGGCACATGTCTCATACGGATAATCAGCACCTTCGGATGTTGTTCGAGGTATCTCATGGCATCTTTAAATTTATAGGCAGCGCCAAAAAATAACGGGCCGGTAATTTCAAAAACCTCTACTCCTTTTGGAACTTCGTATTTATCTTCCACAAGGTCATAACCGAAATCTTCATCATCAATTTCAGCGGTATAAGTGCTTACGCCACTGAATTTGATCATATTTCTCATAAACAAAAAGGCGGCGAGGATGATGCCTACTTCAATGGCAACTGTAAGGTCAATCAAAACGGTAAGGAAAAAAGTGATCAACAAAACAAGCACATCTCCTTTCGGGCCTTTTAAAATAGATTTGAAATTTTTCCATTCACTCATATTGTAAGCGACAATTACCAGGATGCCGGCAAGATTGGCAATCGGAATGAACGATGCCCATTTGCCGGCAACAATCAGAATCAGGAAAAGGGTGATCGCGTGCACAATTCCGGCCACCGGAGTTCGTCCGCCGTTTTTTACATTCGTAGCAGTTCGGGCAATTGCCCCGGTCGCAGGGATGCCGCCAAATAAGGATGAAAAAATATTGGCTGTTCCCTGGGCAATCAGCTCTGTGTTGGAACGGTGATTTCCGCTAATCATTCCATCGGCTACCACTGCCGATAACAAAGATTCTATAGCGCCTAACATGGCAATGGTAAAAGCAGGTTGAATCAATTGTTTGACTGTTGCAAAATCGACCAGGGGAAGTCCGGGAGCGGGGATAGAGGAGGAAATGACTCCAAAGCGGCTGCCAATCGTTTCTACCGGCAAATGAAAAAACTGAACAACCGCGGTGGTTACAAGGATTGCAATTAAAGAACCCGGAATCTTTTTACTAACCTTTGGCCAAAGTAAAATAATGAGAATTGTTGCCACAGCAATAGCAACGGCATAAATATTAATTGAAGAGATGTTTAGAAAAAATGCTTTCCATTTTTCTAAAAAATCTGCAGGAACAGTGCCCATATAAAGGCCGAGAAAATCTTTAACCTGTGATGAAAAAATGATAAGAGCGATGCCACTGGTAAATCCAATGATGAGCGGATGAGGAATAAATTTTATGATGGTTCCCAACTTTGCAAAACCCATGATAATCAACATAATGCCTGCCATAAAAGTGGCGATAATTAAACCATTGATGCCATAAGTTTGCACAATTCCATAAACAATAACGATAAAAGCGCCGGTAGGGCCGCCGATCTGCACGCGGCTTCCTCCTAAAGCGGAGATAATGAAGCCTGCTATTACCGCAGTTATCAACCCTTTTTCAGGAGTAACTCCGGATGCAATTGCGAAAGCGATTGCCAGCGGCAAAGCAACGATTCCGACAATGATTCCGGCGAAAAGATCGTTGGTAAATTGTTTGCGTGTGTATGTTTTTAAGGTATCTATCAGTTTCGGCCTGAAATACTTTTCCATTGGTTTGATAGTTGTTAATCGTTTTATCCGGTTAATTTACGGATTAAATTCCTCAATGATATACCCGGTAAAATATTTGTTCTGAAATCTTTTCGTTTTCCTTTTTTGGAAAATGATAACAACTTTTCATCTCAAAAGAACCGGCATTTTTATTTGCCTTTCTTGATAATAAAATGTCGTTCGAAAATTTGGTTGAAGAAAATTTTAACGGGTTAAATTTTGCCGGCGAATTTAAACTTTGCGGTTTTTTTATTTACTGATGAAAGTCATGTTTTGGAATGAGGTTGCTTAGAAGTCATTTCTTTTCCTATTCTTGACGGCAAAAGGAGTAATATCACGATTTCGTATTCTTCAAATATCAGTGAGCAGCTTTTTAGATCCAGATTTGAAAAAATATTTGAGTATGCTTCTTATCAATCGATTCAATTCATATTTTATTTCACTGCAACAATTCGATTGTATTTCTCCCCAGTTTTACAATCTTTTTTTGCTCCATCGTGCGAAGGAGGCGGCTTATGGCTTCTCTGTGAGTATTTAATTCAGTTGCTATTTGTTGATGCGTAATAAAAAGGATAGCGGTATTTAAAGCCTCTTTTTTCTTTTTTAGATAGTTGAGGATTTTTTTATCGAGGCTGTTGAAAGCGACCAAATCTATTACCTCAATCAGTTCTTCAAACCGGTTGCTGTAAGTATTGTTGATAAAGGTTTTCCACTCGGGATATTTGAAAAGATGATCAACCAATTCGCCCGGGATTAATAACACTTCTGTTTCATCTTCGGCGATGGCTTTTATCATACTTTCCTTTCTTGACTGGCAGCAGTTAATCGCCATTGCACATGTTTCTGAAGGAAATAAATGATACAGAAAAACTTCGCGGCCTTCCTCGTCTTCCCTGACAATACGCAATGCGCCGCTCAACACGATTGGCACAAAAACCAAAACATCACCGGGGAAAATCAGCACGTCTTCATTAGAAAGCGTTTTTTTTCTTGATTTAGAAACGATTTCTTCTATTAATGATGGATTAGAAAATAAAGAATTCAGGGTGGTCATACTTGCAAATTTCCATTTTAAATTTTTAGAAAAGCTACTTACAATTTGCTGATATTTCTTTTCCTCAATTTATAAAATTCAAACCAGATTACCGATACAAACGCAGTCACAATTGTCCAAATAATCTGCATTCCGTTTAGAGAAGTTATTCTGAAAAAAGAGGTAAAAGAAGGAATGTATAGAATCATTGCCAGCATAACGAATGTGGCGATAATCACTATTCTCAAAAGAACATTTTTATTTCTGAAAGTATTGAAAACAGAAAAATAAAACGAGCGGTTTACCAATGTCAAAAACACGTTTGCAAAAATCAAAGTCGTAAAAACAAGAGAACGCGTCATTTCTTCACTGTATCCTTTATGCACCGCAAGTTGATAAATAAACAAAGTTCCCGCAGTGATTGCCAACCCCTGAAAAATACTAAGACTTAATTCTTTCAGATTAAAAAAAGTACTGGTTATCGGCCTTGGCTTTTGCAACATGCTGTTTTTTTCCAACGGTTCATTTTCATAAACAATGGAGCAGGTGGGCCCCATGATGAGTTCTAAAAAAATAACATGCACCGGCGTAAATATCGCAGGATAAACCCATCCTAAAACCAATGGCAACGCGACCGTTAAAATAATCGGAATGTGAATCGAAATAATGTATTGAATGGCTTTCTTCAGGTTGGTATAAATCTTTCTTCCCATTGCTACCGCATCTACCATTTTTCCAAAATCATCATCGGTTAAAATCAGCGAAGAGGCTTCTTTTGCAATCTCAGAACCGCGTTTACCCATAGCAATTCCAATGTTTGCCGCTTTAAGTGCAGGTCCGTCATTTACGCCGTCGCCTGTCATTCCAACAATCTGGTTTTGACGTTTCAAACTTTCAATAATCTTCAGTTTCACTTCGGGAAACATGCGGGTAAAAATATTATTTTCTATCACGGCTTCATCAAAACGCGCTTCGTTTAACTGCAATAATTGCGTGCTGGTAACAGATTTTTCGTACCCGCGAAAATGGGCTTGTTTGGCAATGGCGGTCGTGGTAACAGGATTATCACCGGTAATAATTTTTAGTTTTATTCCGGCATCATAAAGCTGTTTGAAAACATGAGCGATGTTCTTTTTGGGTGGGTCGTAAAATCCAATTAATCCTAAAAAGTTTATTGGAAATTCCTGTTGTGTTTTTGGAAAATCAGTCCCTTTAAAATCAATACTTCCTACGCCCAATACCCGCAAACCCTCTTTGGCAAAGGATTCTAAATAATTATTTATTTTTTTCTTTTCGGCTTCATTCAGTGTAGAGTTTTTCAAAATTGCTTCCGGCGCGCCTTTTACCGCAATGATTCGTTCTCCGTTTTCATTTTCAAAAATATGGGTCATCATGGGCGGCTTTCCATCCAAAGGATATTCATGAATCATTTTAAATCCGGAACGTAAATCTGTTGAAACATTTTCTTCATAAGCCTGGTGAATTGCTTTCTCCATTGGATTAAACGGAACGCTTTCGCTTGCCCACATGGCCGTGCTGATGAGCTTTTGAGCAGAAGCATTTTTCCAGTTTTCCCTGGTTACTGTTTTGTCGGCAACAAAATCATACAACTGGTATAGTTCCATTCTGTTTTCGGTGATGGTGCCTGTTTTATCAGTACACAAAACCGTTGCCGCGCCCAATGCTTCGACCGTTGATGTTTCTTTTACAATAATGCCCATCTTCATTAAACGCCAGGCGCCCAACGCCATAAAAGTAGCCAGTGCGACAGGAATTTCTTCCGGCAAAACCGACATGGCAATTGTTAAGCCTTTCAATAAACTATCTAAGATATCACGTGATTTGAAAAAATTGATGCCCCAGATAATCAGAAAAATGGCACCGCCGGCCAGCGCCATCCATTTTACGAAAGTGTTGATTTGCTTTTGTAAAGGGGTTTTCTCTTTCTGAATATTTTGAATAGATTTTCCTAAAAGTCCTAATTGAGTCTGGTTTCCGATGGCGGTTACTTCAAATACACATTGCCCGGATTCAGCGAGTGTGCCACTGTATAGAAGATTGTTGTCTTTCGAATCCACTTCTTTTGTTACACTAAAAGATTCACCCGTGAGAATGGATTCGTTTACTGAAAAATCATTTAATTGTTTTACGACTCCATCAGCGGGAACCAATTCTCCTTCGGAAACAACCACATAATCTCCCACAACAATTTCTTCTGATAATAAATGTACAAGCTGATTACTTCGAATGACCGTAGCATGTGGTTGGGTAAACTTCTTCAGTGCATTCAAAGCGTTTTGGCTCCTGTTGTCCTGGTAAATAGAAATAGCAGAAACCAGGACAATGGCGCCAGACATAAACCACGCGTCAGAAAATTCACCCAAAAGAAAATAGATAACTGCAGCCGCAACCAACAGAATAAACATCGGTTCTGTAACCGCATCCTTCAAAGAATGCCAAAACGGGCTCTCTGATTTTGTTTGTATTTTATTGACGCCAAATTGTTTCCTCGAATGCAGCACTTCTTCGTCTGAAAGTCCCGCAAAAGGAAAGGGATTGTTTTTTGTCATTGTCAGTTTATTAAAAATTTCGGGCGCTTATTTGAAAACCAGCTGTGATATTTTTTTCGTTTTTGCAATAAAAATCACCATTCGCAATTCACAAATTCACCATTCACGAATTCACGATTCACCATCAATCACTCTTCTTCTTTATTTTTCATGCTCATTAATAAAGTATAAGCTCCTTTTGTTACGATTTCTTCTTCATTCACATTTGTTTTTGAAATAATTTCTGTAAATCCGTTTTCGCTTTCGCCTGTTTCAATCTCCGCGATTTCGAATTTATTTTTTCCAACATTTTTAAAGATAAATTCTTTCCCTTCAAAACGCACCACGGCTTCGTCCGGCAATACATTTTTAGCTACATTTTTAAGGGCGATTTCGGCATTCATATACATTCCGGGAAAAAGGCTTTTGTCGTAATTGTCGAAATGACAATGCACTTCTGTAGTGCCATCGGGAGCTACGTCTTTGCTGATTAAAATAATATCGCCCGGATATTTTTTTTCAGGATTATTGTTGGTAAAAGAAGTGATTTGCTGTCCAATAAATATCTTATCCAAATCCTTTTCAAATACTTTTAAACTCAGATGAATGTCGGTAGGATTTACGAGTTCAAAAAGCACATCGGATGGCGTTACAAATTTCCCGATGTTCACATTCACTTTGGTTACAAACCCGTCAATTGGCGAATAGATGTTGATGCTTTTGGAAATATTATTTTCAGAAAGATTATTGGGATTGATTCTTATAAGTTTCAATTTTTCTTCAAGCGATTTAATCAATATCCGTTGTGTTTCATAAGTCGATTTGGCCTGTTCAAAAACTTTGTCGCTGCTGGCTTTGCTCTGGTTCAATTCTTTTTGACGAATGTATTCGCTCTCATTGAAACTAAATTGTGCTTTTGCGGTAAGATAATCCTGCTGCAACTGGATATATTGGTTGTCCTCGATAACAGCAATGACTTCATTCTTATTCACATGCATGCCTGGCAAGAGTTTCGTTGATTTTAAATAACCGCCCAGCGGCACGCTCACCGAAACCATGTTTTGCGGTGGGACGTCAATACGGCCATTCACTTTTAAAATTGGCGAAACTTGTTTTTGCACTATTTTTCCTGTTTCAATGTGCGCGTTTGACATTTGCGCGTCGGTTAATATAATGGCATTTCCGATTGGTGCATTTTCAGTTGATTCCACCACTTTTTTGTTCTTGCAGGAAAAAAGAAACAAGATGAGCGCAAGTATGATGATTGAATTTTTCATTTTTAATTACTTTATTGATTGTTCAGATAATTGATTTGATTAATGGTTTCATTCACGCTTTTAATTACATCGATGTATTGACTTCTGATGGTCACAGCCTGGTTGGTAAGCACCACCCAGTCCAGGTAATTTATTTCGCCATTCATGAATTGTTTGCTTGCTGTTGAAGAGATAGTTTCAGCGTTTTTTAACGCGGTATCTTGATACCAGGCAGCGGTTTTCAAATATTTTGCATAATCCAGTAAAGCAACTTTTATTGCAGATTCTTGTTTTTGCAAACCGTGCAAGTAGCCATTTTCAGCAATTGTTTCGTTCACTTTTGCTGCTTCAATTCTCGCCTTTTGGGCCCGGTTAAATAAAGCAATACCTACGCCAAACTGGACGAAATGAAATCTTTGGGAAGCATTGTAATACTTCTCGTCAGCACCGGTACCGCGCATGCTCGAGTTGTTGTAGCCAAACATTAAATCAGGCAATAATTTTGATTTTTGCAACTGTGTATTGGCAAAGGCAATTTGCTTCTGCTGACGCAAAAACTGCATGGAAGGGTTTTGTTCTAGATCTGATGCAAGATGCAGATTTGAAACGTTCCTTCTAAATTCTTCTTCAAAAGGAATAAAAAGGGTATTCGTATTTAGCGCCAACTGCAATTGAATTTGTATGATTTCAATATCATCTTGCAATTGTTTTAACTGGACAGCAATTTGACCCTCCTGATTTTCTGCGGTTGCTTTTTCCAAAACATTACTTTCACCTTTTTCAAAACGAAGTTGGGCCCTTTTCAAAAATTCACTATAAATGCTTTCCGTATGTAAAAGCAGTTTTTTCTTTTGCTGCAAATAAGAAAGGGCGTTATAAATATCAGATACCTGTTTTTTTAACTCTGACTCCTTGACAGACACGGCAATCCTGCTGCTTTGATATTCTTCATTTAACAACAACTTTTGTCGCTTATAAACAGTTGGAAAACTGATACTTTGGCTGATACCGAATTTCGTATCGGTATAATAACTATTGATTTGACCGGCCTCAGCATACACGGATGTAGCAGGAATTTCAACTGCTGACTTCGTAAGTCTTAGCTGGTATTCAGCTTTCAATTTTTCATTCTTCAGTGACAAATTATTTTTTATGGCCGTATCTATTGCGGCTTGTAACCTAATTTGCGTTTGTGCATGACCGTTAGTATTTGTAAAAACACTTAACAGCAAAACGGAAATCACGGTTACAGCTACTTTGCCGGACACTTTTTTAGGCGGTATTCGTTCAAACAGGATGTAAAGTGTTGGCAACACAAACAGCGTTAGAAAAGTGGCAATCATTAATCCACCGATAACTACAGTAGCCAAAGGACGTTGCACTTCCGCGCCTGCACCGTTGCTTAATGCCATGGGCAAAAACCCAAGTGATGCCACAAAAGCCGTCATTAATACGGGTCTCAACCTCACCTTTGTACCCATCAGTACGATTCGTTGTTTATTTTTCATACCTTCTTTTTTTAAGCGGTTAAATTCTGCGATTAAAACGATTCCGTTCAACACAGCAATACCAAATAAAGCGATAAAACCGACGCCTGCGCTGATGCTGAAAGGCATTCCGCGCCATGCCAATAAGAAGATGCCGCCAATGGCAGAAAGCGGAATTGCTGAATATATCAGTAACCCTTGTTTTACAGAATGGAACGC
>JBQCFO010000582.1:0-2148 GCA_051959055.1 Ginsengibacter sp.
CATCCGGCGGACATCCACGCAGCAGAACCAATAAATATGCAAAAGGTGAAATTACCCGTACTCGTGGAAAAGGTTCTGATAAAATGATTATTCAGAGAAGAAATGGTAAGAAATTGCCGAATAAGTAGAAAGTAGCAAGTAGTAAGAAGGAAAGAACAGGAATTGATTGCACGCTGGTTTTACACCAGACATCGTATATCAGACATCAAACATCAAAAATTAAAACCGAACATACAAAATGGCTCGTTCAATTAAAAAAGGTCCTTATGTAGAAGCAAAGCTGGAAGATAAAGTGCTTGGCATCAACGAAGGAAAATCAAAAAAAGGTGTTATCAAAACATGGTCGCGCAGGTCAACAATCACGCCCGACTTTGTAGGCCACACTTTTGCGGTGCACAACGGTAATAAATTTATTCCCGTATATGTAACTGAATTTATGGTAGGCCATAAATTGGGTGAATTTGCCCCAACTAGAAATTTTAAAGGACATTCAAGTAAAAAGATTGCATAAATAGGTATCAGGTATCAGGTATTAGGTACCAGGTAGCAAGAAATTAAAATAAATATGGAAGCAGTAGCAAAACTTAATAATTATCCGACATCACAACGCAAAATGCGATTGCTGGCTGATTTGATTCGTGGAATGGAAGTAGAAAAAGCTTTGGGTATTTTACAATTCAACCCCAAACATCCTGCAGTGCCGATGTATAAATTATTAAAGAGCGCCATTAATAACTGGGAGCAGAAAAATGCCGATGAAAAAGTGGAAGATGCCGGCCTGGTTGTAAAAACAATCATGGTTGATGGCGGCAGAGTTATCAAAAGAATGCGTCCTGCTCCGCAAGGCCGTGGATACCGGGTTCGCAAACGCAGCAACCATGTTACAATTATTGTAGATAGTATCCACAGCAATACAGTTCCTGGAATTAAAAAGCAGAAAGCGAAAGTTGAAGCTGCACCGGTAGAAGAACAGGCTCCGGTTGCAAAAAAGGAAACCGCAAAAAAGCCTGCCACTAAAAAAGCAGCTCCAAAAAAGGAAACCGTGAAGAAAGAAGCAACTGCTAAAAAAGCAAAACCTTCAGCAGAAAAAGCTGAAAAGGCATCAAAAGACAAAAACACAAATAAATAAAAACCGAATAATGGGTCAAAAAGTAAATCCGATTGGGAACAGGCTTGGAATCATCCGTGGATGGGACAGCAACTGGTTTGCAAATCCAAAAGATTATGGAAAAAAATTGATTGAAGACGACAGGATCAGAACCTACCTGAATGCCCGTATCAACAAAGGCGGGATTTCAAAGATTGTCATTGAGCGCACGCTGAATAAATTGATCGTTACTATTCATACTTCTAAACCAGGAATTATCATCGGAAAGGGTGGTGGAGAAGTGGACCGCATCAAAGAAGAATTGAAGAAACTGACGGGTAAAGAAGATGTTCAGATAAACATCCTTGAAATACGCCGTCCTGAATTAGACGCTGCAATTGTGGCTGACACCATTGCGAAGCAGATAGAAAACCGTATCAACTATAAAAGGGCGATTAAAATGTCTATTGCTTCTGCTTTGAGAATGGGTGCAGAAGGAATTAAAGTGAGAGTGGGAGGCCGTTTGGGTGGTGCGGAAATCGCACGTAGCGAAGAAATAAAACAAGGCCGTACACCATTGCACACTTTGCGCATGGATATTGATTACGCAAGCCTTTTTGCTCAAACCGTTTATGGAAAAATTGGAATCAAAGTATGGATTTGTAAAGGGGAAGTTTTGGCAAAAAGAGATTTGAATCCAAACATTATTGCCGGCGGTGGAAAGAGCGAGCATGAGCCACATGGCGGAGAAAGAAGAGGCGGGTTTGGAGATAGAAGAGGTGGCGATCGTGGCGATAGGAGAGGCGGTGGTGGCGATAGACGAGGCGGTGGAAGAAGATAAAAAAGACGTTCGATACTGAAGACCGAAATCAGAAAACAGAGTTTTAAAAATATTCAAAATAGTTTATTGCAGCGGCAGTAAACAAACAAATAAACGAAAATTATGTTACAGCCAAAAAGAACGAAGCATAGAAAAATGCAGAAAGGCCGTATGAAGGGCGATACAAAACGCGGAGATACCATTGCTTTCGGAAGTTTTGGGTTAAAAGCGCTTGATTCTG
>JBQCFO010000583.1:0-3823 GCA_051959055.1 Ginsengibacter sp.
ATAGATAATTGATATGGTCTGCTATTTGCGTTTTTAATTCCAACAATCAATTTATTATTGAAAATATTTTGCGAATCGATAATTCAGGTTACAATTGGTATGAATTAATTGATAAAACTTCAGGAAAATTATTAGAGCCAATAAAAGAAACTATAACTAAAAATTCAGATACAGAAATTACATCTTTATTTTCTGAATTAATATCTAAAAGAAACAGAATAGTTCATAGTTTCCAAATTACGGAAAATAATGAACAGATTTTAAGAACAAAAAATAGGAAACATGAACAATACACTATTACTGAAGAATATTTGTTAGAGTTCATTAAAAATAATGAGAGTTTGTCCAGCATGTTGCACAACTTTAGGGTCACTGAAACTCAAATCGAATGAAACAAACGAGAAAATGCACGAACAGCTTACATCGCATTGGCGTTAGCTGGGCGTGACGTGTATTTCATCAGCTTTTTGTTCGTTATTGGGCAGTGGTTCCGGGCTGAAAATTCTCTGGTAGGTGTAACGGACTTAGAAAAATCGGTCGCATTTTATAGAGACGGACTTAGATTAAAAACAGACGGAATTGTCGGTAAAGAGTTTGAATATGGGGCAGTTGCTTTTTTCGACCTGCAAAAGGGATTGAAACTTGCACTTTGGCCAAAGAAAAGTATTTCGATAGATACTAACATTAATGAGGAAACTGCTTCTTCATTAGAGTTCACGATTGGACACAATGTAAACAGCAAGGAAGAAGTTGACGTTGTTATGAAACAGGCTGAAAACGCCGGAGCGAAAATTATCAAATCTGCACAAGACACATTTTATGGTGGTTATTCAGGCTACTTCCAGGACCCGGACGGGCATTTGTGGGAAGTGGTTTGGAATCCTTTATTTGAGATTGATGAGTAGGACAACTTACTTGACCAGAAATAGCCTGGGAAGAAAAACACGAACCGCCAACAAAGACAATAGGCTGGCAAACGGAATAACAATCGGCTACAGTTACCTATCAGCGATGATTTCAGCAGACGAAGAAATATCCGCTTTTTGTATTTATCTTTATCTCCTGTTTTTTCTGCGCGGAATCCTTTAGACAACCGGCTTGGGGCTCCGCTGAAAATTATCAATCCGCCTGTCGCAATGCCCAACCGCTGTGTGCGAGTACACAAACTCAATCTACAAATAAATGACTGATAAAATTGATTATAGAACTTTGACGAAAAATGAGATAAACGATATTGCAATTCTCGCGCAACAATTAAATCCTACCCTAACATTGGAACAAATAAAAACCTATTTGTTGCAAATGTTTGATTTTGAAACATACACTTGCTTTGGTGTTTTTCTAAACGACAAACTTGTGGGTATTTCGAGCGCCTGGACAACCGTAAGAATCTATTCGGGAAAACAATTGGAAGTAGATAATGTGGTTATAGACAGTTCTCTGCAATCCAAAGGGATTGGTAGAACATTTTTTGAATTTATAGAAAACTGGGCAAAGAAAAATGAATACAAAACAATAGAATTAAATACCTATGTTCAAAATTCAAAATCACACAAATTTTATTACAATTTGGGATACTCAATTTTAGGATTTCATTTTTGGAAGCATATTTAAAATGAACTTTAATCACTCAAATTGGACCATCGTGGACGAGCTGGTTATTTTATAGTATCGCTGATGCAAATGGAGTTATAGTTCTCGATCAACTGGTCAACAAATTGGTTTGACATAGCGGTAACACTGCTTTCATAATCGGCGAGATGTTCTGACACTGCTGATTTCCAGGATTGGAAAAACCGTAGATTCTTATTATTCTCTTTAGAATATTTAAAAACCTTCAAGTTTTTTTACCCATCCATTTCCCCAAAGCAAGATAAACTCCGTTCGTCCAGCCGAAGCCATCCTGCGCCGGATATTCACCGCCACCGGCTTTCAGGTTCGTATCTACCACATTATATTTCTCCATCATTTTGCCCGTATTTTCATACACTTTTTCATTGATGTGCATCCACCTGCGGGCAATTTCTTTTGCCAGCTCTGTAAGACCATATTTGGCCAAACCCGTTACCGCAATCCATTGCAACGGCGCCCATCCGTTTGGCGCATCCCATTGCTGGTTCGTTGTTTCGAGCGTGGTCAGTAAGCCACCGTTGCCCAGAAAGTTCTCTTTCAAGATTGACGCTACGCTGCGCGCCTGCTTCTCAGAAGCGACGCCAAAGTATAATGGAAAAGCAGCGGCTACCGTCAACCATTCCTTCTGTTTTTTATCGCACCAGTCATAATCAAAATAAAATCCTTTTTCTTCATTCCAGCAATATTTCTGAATCGCCTCAGCACGTTTATTGACAAGGGTTTTAAACTTTTCTGAAGATGATAAATCGCCGGATAATTCGTATCCTTTTGCAATGGTTTGTTCCAGGTATAGCAACAGGCAATTGAGGTCAACCGGAATGATATCGGTTGTATGAATGGATGAAAAATCATTTTCATGCTTATACCATCGTGAAGAAAAATCCCAGCCTGATTCGCATGCCCCACGAAGATTCAGATACATCGTCTTTTTATCTGTCACATCTTTTGTCCATTTTATTTCTTCTTTGTAAGCTTCCGGCCGGGGAAACTCATTCCCATCGCAATAGCGATTCATGATGTGTCCCTCGGCCATTAAGACAACGCGCCGGGTGAAATGATGATTTGCAGAAAGTTCATCGCTTCCATTCATCCAGAAGTCGTATTCTTTTTGCAACGATGGTAGATATTTTACGATTGTATCTTCTCCTTTTTCTTCTTCCAATACACTGACCATGCACGCAAAAAAAGGCGGCTGCGATCTGTTAAGATAATAAGTGCGGTTGCCATTGGGTATGTAACCAAATCGACGAATAAGATCAGAAAAATTATCAACCATATTTTCAATAAGATCCACGCGTTTGGAAACCTGCAAACCAAGCATCGTAAAATAGCTGTCCCAATAATATATTTCCCTGAAACGCCCGCCCGGCACAACATAAGAATGTGGCAACGGAATTAAGGAATTATGAGATTCCTCGGGCTGGCGGGTGAGCACCTCCCAAAGGTTTTCGATGTGTTCGGATACAGGAAGCTGCTTATTACTTTTATAATCGGTTCCATAGTTTTTTGGCGGAATAAAATGCTCATATACAAAAGCAGTAAGGTCAAAATCTTTAGAGTCTTTTTCCGCGTTATAACGGTCACGTATAGACGTAAGATCGGTTTTTGGAGTGCAATCCACAAATGTTTTGCTGTCGGGAAATACAGCCTGCAATTGAACTTGTTCAAACAAGTCTCCCAATGAAAAAATGTATTTGATTTCCATAAATTCCTTTTTTCAGAAATAAAAAATATTTAGTTCAAGCCTTCCTGGTTTTGAAAAGCAGGATGGATTGGAACAGCGCTTTTCTTTTGCAAACGGTTAAAAAAGATAAGGCTTATAATCAGGATCGTAATCGGAACCAATGAAAAATAAAACGCTGTTTGTCCACCATAAGCCTCAAAAATATGGCCGGTAATGATAGATCCGGTTGTGCCCCCTAATGCGGAAAAAATAACAATCAATCCGCTCATAGGCCCGTGTTGCCTCAAAGGCAATGAACTCAAAATCACTGAATTGATTGCAGGATAAACGGGAGCAATCAGCAATCCGATGAGCGGAAATATATATGCAACAAAAGGCGCATCGAGCCAATTTTCTATCGAGGCGATATGTATTTTTGAAGCGAGCGGAATAACCAGGATTACAAGTATTGCCGCCAGTAACAGGCAGGCAATGATCACTTTTAACCAATGAATTTTTCTTAAAACA
>JBQCFO010000584.1:0-2197 GCA_051959055.1 Ginsengibacter sp.
ACGCCATGCCAGTAGCTGGGATATTTTTCCGTAACCAGTTGGGGCGTGCCGCCTTCTGCGGGCAATACAAAAATTCTTGAGTTATTTCCTTTTGCGGCAGCAGTATCGTTATGGCTGATAAAAAGTGTCTTACCATCAAAACTAAATCCATGATCATTATTGCAATGGTTGGCAAAACCGGTGTTGATGACGCCCAGCACTTCTCCGCTGGTGGAAACCTTTTCCAGCAATCCTCCTGAATTGATCAGAAGGTAGTTTCCGTCTCTTGACCAGTTGGGTGCTTCGAAATGGCGTTTCTCCTGCAGAATGATTTTTTCTTCTCCAGAATGAACGTCCAGTAAAACAAGAGAACTTTCAATGTTTTTGGTTTGAGCAATTGTCACATTCAGGGTTGAGAAAAATAACAGGAGATAAAGAAGTATTTTTTTCATAAACCATTACTTAACAATAGTAGTAAGTTAAGAAATAGTTTTGCAAATTGATCAGCCTCTTTTACGGCAGTGTGAGTAATAGATATAAAAAGGTGATGGCAACGAATATCACCACTCATAGTAGTGATTTTCTTACAATTAGTTCGTCTATTGTTTAGAAATACATGAGACAAATATTTCCCTATTGCGTACCGCAGCATCATACGGAGCTGTATTTATCATGCCATTGCAAACGATATTTGTTTTTTCATTATCTACAGCAACTTTGTACGTAAATTTGATTTTGAACATGTCTTGCACTTCAGGACGAAAAAGGAATAAAGAATAAGACCCATCAATATATTCAGGTTTAAATGTGAAAGACCCTTCCGGAATTTGGAAGGTCACCATTGTGTCTTTGGTTGTTGTTTTGTCTATTTCCACAACGAATCCTGCCCCGTATATATGGTTAGCCTGAAAATAGTTTGCACAGGGATGATAGCCAATTATTCTGCCCTTGCCTGATGTTGTATAACAATTTTTTGTTTTATTTTTTTTACAGGCAGCAAATACAAAAATTGCTAGAGTTAGAAAAATTACCTGTCTCATCCAGAATTGTTTTGGGTAATGACAATTTATGTCAGAATAATGTTACATTGATTTATTAGGAGGGCTATTATCTCTAAGTAGCTGAGGATTTCTAATCCTTATGTCCGTTTAAGTTTGTCCAATGTTGGCTTGGGCTTTTAGAGTGATTGCAGCCGGGTTACTTACAACAGTTGAAGCATTGGATGTCGCCGCATTCTGCGTCCCGTCTGCCGGGTGCTCTGCTAATTAAAGATACAAAAGCTCATGGTTTATTCTGTTGCTTAGCGTTGTTGGTCTGCCGAAACTGGAGCTGAGAATATATTTTTCGACCCACCACATTCGCCAAAGTAATGTTGTAAGCATACCCTTATTGCTTTATCTGTTACTTTCATTTAGCAATAGCTGTGCTTCTCTTTTAATCTTTGTTGCAATTGGTGACATCACTTTGATTGGTGTCGCAATGATAATTTCTGCATAATATCTTATTTGAAACGACTCCTGGGAAGCTTTTGCTATATTCAGCAAATGATACAATGGCACGAGTCTATTTGGAACGATATAGTGTCCGTTGCTAAAATAGGATTTGGCACTATCCATTTTATTTTTTTGCAGATATGCTGTTCCCATTAACAAGCTGTACTCATACTGATTAAAATAAACACTGTTTGCATTCCCGATAGACAAGATCTCGTCTGGCATTTGCTCGTTTAAAAGAAATGAACAGTAGTCATTTAGAAAATATTGGTTTTTATATAGGACGGTATATGCTGAGTCAAATAACTGTTTCCTTTCTTGATTTGCATTGACCGGTAAAGATTTGGCATACAGCCACGTTTCTTTAGCCCAATAATACCTGTAAAATTCAATTAGAATAATGGAAAGCAATATCGTAATAAGAACAAAGCCATAAACAGTTCTCTTGTAGCATATTGCTATCATCAAAATGTGATTGCTTAAAAGAGCAAACAAAATCCATATGCTGTGCAGGGGGTAAGAAACTAAAGAAAATGCAAAAATGACAAGGTTTGATAGCGCTAATGTTTGAATAATGGGCGTGCCTTTTCGCATCACCATGTGGATATTTAAATAGATAAGGAGCGAGAATACTATTAGGGCGGGTATACCATATTCAACATAAAAATGCAAAAGTTCATTAAATGCGAATGAAGGAGCATCTGCGACCAAATGGTATTTGCTCC
>JBQCFO010000585.1:0-13724 GCA_051959055.1 Ginsengibacter sp.
ATCATACAACCATTCCCACCTGGTTTCGTAATAATCATTATTAGGGAGACTGGCAAAGGTGGCAATGGCATAAGCAAGCGCCTGGTCGCCGGGATCAGAACCTTTATGGGCATCGCCTCCACACACGCTTCCATATAACCAGTTGTCCGGTTCTGCATACCAGTTAAAACCATTGGGATTATACTGTCCATCCAGATCTGAATATGCAGCCACCAATAATTCTGCTACCCCTGCAGGAGTAGTGACTTCTTCATCGCCCAAAACCCCCGATGGCTGTACTTCGAGAAAACTTTTTTGGCAGGAAAAGGCGATCAGGCCTATGAACATCACCGCAAAATAAATCCGACGAATATTTTTCTTTTCCATTTTTATAATTTTATAATTAAAGAATTTGTGTGTATTAAAAACCAACATTAACCCCCAAAATATATTGTTTAACAAAGGGGTAGTTACCATAATCCACTCCAAAGTTTCCATTAATCCCATCGAGCGCCGGATCCAGTCCATCATATTTGGTAACTGTGAACAGGTTAACGGCCTGAATATAAAATTTCAGTGATTCTATTCCTGCTTTTAGCAAACTTCCTTTCCGGAAAGTATAGCCCAACTCAATATTCCTGCAACGGAAATAAGAAGCGCTTTCTACGTAATATGAATTTGCGTATAAATTGGTACTGGCGTTACTGCGATCTTCAAAAATAGGCACTTTGGTATTCGTATTTGTTGGTGTCCATGAATTAAGTACCCTGCTACTGATGGCCCCGCCGGGGAATGAAGGGAAAAAGTCGGTGAACCACCTGGTATAATTAAAAATATTTCCTCCCTGTACGCCATAGAATTCTACCTGAAGATCAAAGTTCTTATATCCTACAGCTAAGTTGATGCCATAGGTAAAATCCGGATTCGGATTTCCAATAATGGTACGATCGCTATCTGAGATATAACCATTTTTATTAACATCTACATACCGGAACTCTCCCGGATGTTCACCTCCCGGCTGGAAAGTAGCAGAAGTATCATTTAATGCTGCTTTTGCCTGTGCGTCAGCCGCATCTATTTCTTTTTGGCTCTGCCATAATCCAGCCACTTTATAGCCATAAAAAGCAGAAACAGATTGTCCAACCTGATTGATAGTAGGACTTCCTATACGACCAGAACCATAGCTGTTACCGTAAAAATAATTGGTATTATCTGCTATTTTCAAAATGGTATTCTTGTAATGGCTAAGATTAACGGAGGCATCATAAGACAAGTTTTCATTGATATTGCCGTGTTTTTCCAAATGAAGATCTATCCCGGTATTTCGCATGGAAGCTATATTAATATAAGGGTAGCTGGTAAGGAATCCAACGGTAGCTTCTACCTGTGGATTATATAATAAACCAATGGTTGTACGCTTATACCAGTCAAATGATAGATCAAAGCTATGATTGAACAAAGTAGCATCTAAACCAAAATCAAGCGTTTTATCTGTTTCCCAATGGGTTTGAGGAACCCCAAAAGTATTAGCTCTGAATCCCTCTACGATACTATTGCTGGTTCCGTTTAAATCGTAGGAAGCGGTTTGAGGGTTAGGCCCGTAAGTATTATACTGGTTGCTTGCCGGAATAGCTCCTGCATTTCCCAACTCACCATAACTGGCTCTTAATTTCAGATCATTCACCCAGGTAAGCCCTTTCATAAAATTTTCTTCTGAAAGCCTCCATCCTACAGATGCGGCAGGGAAAACCCCATATTTTTCCTGGGGTCCGAAAACAGAAGCACCATCTCTGCGGACTGTTCCGGCTACCAGGTATTTGTCTTTATAATTATAATTTACCTGGCCGAATAAAGAAAAAAATGTTGCCCCCGGGCCACCGCCATCACTAACCACTCTTCCCCCGGATTGGGTAGTATTAATATTACTATAGCTGACATTGGTGCTAAAAGGATTATTTCCCTGGGCTGCAATACTTCTGTTATCACTATTTAAAGCTTCTTCACCTACCAAGACTTTTACATTATGATTTCCAAAGTGGTTATCAAAGGTGAGTACATTACTAAAATTGTATCCATAACCGCTTGCCGCTCCTTCATAATCAACATCGGAACCTGAATTTTCCTTATTCCAATAAGTTCTGTAGGTAAATGAACGGTAATAATTGTTGTAATAATAGCCGGCAAATGTACTCTTAAAGGATAAATGAAACGGAAGATTTACGGTAGCATATATGTCACCAACACTGTAAGGAGTCAATGACCGGTTGTTTTTGGATAGCACCTGGTCAGCAACAGGATTTTGAGGATTATTGAATCCGGCGGCAGCACTGCCGGCCCAGCCTCCTTTCACATCATATACCGGTATCAAAGGATTTTCCCTGTAAGAAAATGAAATGGAATTCCCCTCATTTTGATTCGATCCGACAATTTGTGGATTATCCAGCAGTGCTACCTGGATATCTTCGCCAATTTTTACCCGGTTTTTGATATTGAACTCTGTATTGGCGCGAAGTGTATATTTCTTCAGATAGGTTTCTATTACCACCCCTTGCTGATCATAATAGCCTAAGCCAATATAAAATTTGGCATTATCGGAGCCACCTGACAGACCCACATGTTGATCCATAATAGGGGCTACCTGTGTTACCTCTTTATACCAGTTGGTTCCGGCTTTATTAGCTTTTACCACCTGGTAAATGGGCCCTTTGCTGTAATCTACATTGTATTGACTGAGATCAATCGCAGGATCGCCTTCTTTTAATCCGTATTTATTGCCAGCCATAATGTAATCGGGCAATACCGGCGTAGCGCCGGATCCATACTGTGCGGACTGTGCAGAACTGCCCGGGTCTTCCCCGGCGTTCTGATACGCTTTCCATGTCCAATCTGCTGTTTGCTGCGGATTCAGTAGCTTGAAGCCATTACCCGGATCCTGCCATCCATATGACGCATGATAGTCAACGTGCAATTTACCGTTTGACTTTCCTTGTTTGGTAGTTACTAAAATCACACCTGCAAAAGCCCGTGACCCATAAATAGAGGCAGAAGCAGCATCTTTTAAAACGGTCATTGTTTCTATATCATCAGAATTGATATAACTGATATCTGTTGTTTGCAATCCATCTACTACATATAAAGGATCATTGTCGAGAAACGATCCAATGCCACGAATACGAACAGAACTGGTACTACCCGGCTGCCCTGAAGTAGTAACCGTAACACCAGCTACCTTACCCTGAAGTTGTTGCTCTGCATTACCTGCCGGAATCGTAGCCAGGTTTTCTCCTTTTACTGTGGCAATTGAGCCCGTAACATCCCGGGTGCGCTGGGTGCTGTACCCGGTAACGACTACTTCATTCAATGTATTATTCTGGGCTATTAAAGAAACCGTTCCGATATCTGTTCTCCCTGAAACTGACACCTGCTGAGGTGCATACCCAACATAAGAAATTTGTAAAATGCTGTTGTCTGAAGGAACATGAAGACTAAACTCTCCATTGTTTCCAGTAAGGGTTCCACCTGAACTTCCTTTTACAGATATTGAAACTCCCGAAATCGGATTTTTTGCCTGATCCGTTACCTTCCCCGTAACGGTCTTTTGCGCCATTAGACTGCAGCTAAAGAACAAAAGCAGCAACGTAAAACTGAGAGCAAACTTGCTTGTTTTTAATTTCATTTTACTGTTATTTTATAATGTGAATAATTAGTTAAAAAGGCAGATACGAACTAAAAGGCATTAGTTTGTTATCAAAACGCTGCACATTTAAAAAAAAATGACAGTAGTATGAGAAAGGAATAGTTCTGACAATAAATAGAATATTTCTATTGCGAATTTCTATCAAGCGAAGTTGAGAAAAAGCACATAAAACCTGAGTTGAGGGTTAAACAGTGTACTCAAGAAAATCAAAGCAGCCACTGCTTCTTCTGAGAAGAATTGAAACTGAATGATAAAAGATTTTATGCAAAGGGAGCTTGTTCTTTTCTGGAGTCTTTCACTTAAATAAAGTACTATGATCTTTCTATACACTTTGAAAAAAGAACAGGCGACAAGAAACAGAGGTGAATGGTGATTTTTTTAGTTACCGGAACAAAAAAAGAGCCACCAAATGGCGGCTCTTGCAAGGGTTCATGTTTTAATTATTTGATTATCTTTTCTACAACCTTTTGTGTAGGCGAAACCAATTGCAGCAAATACATACCCGCAGGAAGGTTTGACACATTGTCAATTTTGAAAGAGTTGAATCCTTTATTGAGTGTCATCTGTTTTGAAACAACTTCTTTGCCTTGTATAGTAAATATTTTTACAGTTGCCGGTTCTGCGGCGTTCCATTCAACAGTTACATTTATGAAATCTGAAAATGGATTTGGAGAAACGCTTACCGACTGGGTGATTTTTTTAGTTTTTACTGAAACCGTTTTTGATAAATTCACTTTTCCGTCGAGGTCAATTTGTTTCAAACGATAATAAACCACAGAGCCGGTAAAAGTATAAGCGCTATCAGTTAGAGAATAAGAATGTACCTTATTGGTTGTTCCGTTGCCCGCCACCGTTTGCACATCAGAAAATATATTTCCATCATACCCTCTTTGTACTATAAAATGGCTGCAATTTATTTCCATGGAAGTAATCCAATCTACTTTTACCTGGTTATTTTGTAAAAGTGTTGCGCCAAACTTTGCCAACGTCACTGGCATCGGACCGGCTTCAGGATTAATAATTGCGGTACCGTCATCCACAAAATTTACTCCCGCATCAGAACTGGAAGTAACGCGGGCAATATTGAGAATAGATGGAACAGGCAGGCCTTTGCCCGGATTGTTCACCGTAACCTGGAATTGCACTTCATAAGTATCATTTGCAGCAAGAGTGCCTCCCGCGCTGCTTGTAGCACCGGTTCCAAGTCTGAAAACAACTGATTTAACAGAACCATTAGCAACATACTCTGCAATGTCATCACCGGCCTTATCGGTTTTGCTGCCAGCCGTTACTCCCGGTGCACTGATTACTTTTAAGGAACCAGGCAAATAAGTAACGGTATTCGGCAGTGTATCTGCTACAATTACATTGTTTGCATTTCCAGGCCCGTTATTTCCGCCTTTTAAGGTATAGGTTAATATTTCACCTACCTCAGCAAGATTATTGTGGTTGGCATCAGAAACAAATTTATCCAGCGTGATCGTTGGATCTTTCATTTTAATGGTGAAAGTGAAAACGCCTGGATAATATTTATCAGCTTCAGTTCCGAATTGAAGCTTTACTGTATTGGCATTCGGTGTGATTCCATAACCTGTGCCCACATTAAACATATCTATATCAATCCCCATCTGGTTGGTATAATTCGGATTTTTTGTGGTAACATGCACACCATTATCTGTAATTGTTCCATTCCACGGATTATTAGCTGCATTGGTAGCATTAGAAAAAGTATTACCGTTTATTTTCAAAAAATCTCCTGTAAGATTTGCATCCCCTTCCCAGGCTACAACACCCATTTTTGCATCAGCGGCTGCAAGGGTACCTGATGGTACATCCAGCCCGGTCAGTGTAACAGTTGTAGTCGTTGCATTACCGCCATTATATACTTCCTGGAAGCCATCATAAACTCTTACGCTATTGTAAGTAACGTCCGGATTTTCATACACGACTACAATGCTCCAGCCACCATGATTGCCACCTCCGCTGAGTGCGCCCACAGATAAAGGAACATTCCCAACTGTATAGGTACCACCCCCGTTGTTTTTAACAAAAGTGGTAATGTCGGCATAGGCCTGGTATTCCGTATATCCTGTACTAATTACAGTTTTGTCTAACCCCAAAGCGGTTACATCTGAATAAACACTGGTCGTTCCTTTTCTAATCTTAATCGTTTTGTTGGCACTTTTTGTTAGATCAAAATCTTTGTCAGTAACGCGGCCTCCCCAATACAACCTGGCAAGTTTTATGGTATTCGTTCCTGCAGGTAGAATTAATTCTGCGGACGAGGAATTCCTGGTAACACTCCCATTTCCGCTGTTGCCATCAATATCTACATATTGCATGTCTTCATTATCATTTCCATAAGAGCTGTTTCCATTTTTGCGGTTATCATTCATTTTTGCGGTATCCACTTTGTTATTCTTCATAATATGCAACAACGTATTACCAAAAATAGTAGTCCCTCCTTTCAGGTTTTCTGAATAGACAAGGCTATAGGCTCTTGTTTGTGAATGGCCCGTGAATGAAATAAGGAAAAGTATCGGCAAGGCAACAAAGGCCTTAAAGAATTTCTTTTTTAAGGAAATTTTTGAAGTAAAAAATCGCATGTCAGTTAAATTTTCTTGTGATTAAAAATGATAAATAGAGTTCATCATATCATTTTGGACATATTTCTGAGGACAGCTTTTTGCAGGAATGCGGATTGGTATTAAGAGGTAAATTTAAAATAACCGGAGGAATTTGGAATGGTGTAATCAACCGTTATAAATGCAAAAAATTCAGTAAGCATTTGCTTTTCGAAAGATAATCTGGAATAGGTAAAGTAAAGTTTCAGAGATTTTCTGAGGATTGGGGAAGACAAAAATAGATATTAGTTTGAATATTCAAAACTTTTTTGAATTTATTTTTTTTTAAATTTTTTGCAGAATAAAAATCCTGGTTATTTCTTTCTTTACTGTACAGGATTAAGCTTTTAGATTAAACAGTTGTTGTGATGCTTTTTTTGCCGGAAACCATGACGCGACAAAAGCGATAACGAGTGCGGTAAAAGCTACAAGGATAAAATCGGTAATTACTAACTTAACCGGGAAATAATCAATCAAAAAAGAGTTGCCCACCAGCTTAATCAAATGAAATCTGATTTGCAAAAATGCAATAATTAGGGCTAAAAAAATCCCGGTTGCCGCACCGACAACCGCCAATAAAACCCCTTCGCTTAAAAATATTTTTTGAATTAAAGTTTTGTCAGCACCCATAGATTGTAATACACTGATATCTTTTCTTTTTTCCAACACAAGCATCGTTAAAGCACCAATCATATTAAATGCAGCAATGATCAATATTAAAGTAAGTACAGCAAAAATGAACCATTTTTCTAATCGCATCGAATTATATAAACTGGTATTCTGTTCATACTTTGTAAGCACTTTATATTTATCTCCCAAAACCTTTTGAAGTGTTTTTGTAAATTCTTGCGCCTTTTCCGGCTTGAATAATGAAATTTCCAAAGCGCTGTACTCATCCGGCTGGAAATTCATTTGTTGCTTCATAAATGCCAGGTTGGTGATTACATATTTATTATCGAAATCCTGTTGAATGGCAAAACTTCCGGATGTAGTTGCATTTCCCTCGCTCAATGCAGAAAGAGGATCTGGATTGTTTGAATTGTTTTTTTTGGGAAGAAAAACGGTTATGGGAAAAAGGTTTCTGTCCGACTCGATTCCCAACGCGCTTTCGATACCGGCGCCTAAAACCAGTTTCGGATGATCAACATTTCCTACATTAAAAGTACCGTGATACATTTTTTGAGGAACACCGGAAACTTTGGAATAATTACTATCCACCCCTTTCAATAAAACCACCGTTTGCTGATCTCCATTTTGCAATAAGGCCTTTTCTTCTATGTTTAGAGAAATGCCTTTAATGCCCGAAATTTGATGTATGTCATTCAATTGAGTATGAGTAAGGGTAAAAGTTTTTCCTTTATCCGGAACGACTTTAACATCAGAATAAAAATTGGAATAGAGCGATTTTACCAAATCTTCAAAACCATTGAAAACACTCAAAACCAACACCTGGCATAAAGTAGAAAAAGCAATAACGCCAGCTGTTACCCACGAAATAATATTGATGGCATTCGTGCTTTTTTTTGCTTTAAAATATCTCCAGGCAAATTTTAAATACAAGCGGTTTAATTATTAAATTATTGAATGATTAAATGATTTGAACGATTCACGTTTTTGGTACCTTTTTTACAGCCCGGTGTAGGATTCACGCGTCGGTGGACGATTGTCGGACGCCGGTTTTCTCTTGTCCGAATCTTTCTTTATATCGTCCAGCAATTTTTCAATTTTAAAAACATAATCCAAAGTATCGTCCAGATAAAAAGTAAGTTGTGGGATACTGCGCAACTGATGACGCATTCTTTTTCCCAGCTCACCGCGTATTTCACTGCTCCGTTCTTTAAATTTTTCCAAAGCCGCTTCCGCATCTTTTACCTGGAAAAAACTCAGATAAATTCTGGCTTCGTAAAGATCAGGAGTAATTTTAACGGATGAAATTGAAATCATTCCTCCTTCCATCATATTCAACCCCATCTTTAAAAAAATATCATTCAATTCTTTTGAAATTTCGGCTGCCACCTGCTTTTGTCTTTTACCTTCTGTCATCTTATTATAATTATGTCCCGATAACCGATCGGGACTGTAAAATTAGTTACTTTGCTGCTATTTCAAATCAATAAAGCATTTCAATTCTTTTGATGAAAAGTTTACGGACCATTTTTCGATACGTGCGCAAGTACCCGAAATTAATTTTTACTTATTTCGGTTTTAATATTCTTTCTAACCTTTTTTCTGTTATTTCACTTGGACTTTTAAGTCCTTTTTTATTACTCATTTTCAAGAAACAAAATACCCTTGGCGCTGTTTCTGAAAAGAGCGGTTTTTTAGCCAGAATCAATCCTGTAAACCAGTTTAAAGAATGGATTGCCACGGTAATTCAACAACCTCATGGAGATGTAAAAGCGCTGGGGGTTATCTGCATTTTGATTTTGTCGTTTATTATTTTAAAAAACATTTTTTTATATCTCTCCATTTATATTCTTACGCCGATACGCAATCATATTGTGAATGATATGCGCACAAGCATGTTTGAAAAAATATTACACTTGCCGGTTGGCTATTTTAATGACCAGAAAAAAGGCGACATTATGAGCCGCCTTACCAATGACCTGAGTGATGTGGAAACCTCATCCGTGAATTTATTGGAATCACTTTTCAGGGAGCCGGTTACCATTCTTATATTCCTGTGTTATATGATTGTTTTGAGCCCGCAGCTCACTTTATTTTTGATGTTGTTATTGCCGGTTGCAGGATTTATTATAGGACGCATCGGCCGTTCTTTAAAAAAACAAAGCACAATGCTGCAGGAGAAGCTGGCGGCTATTCTTTCAACCATTGAAGAAACCCTTAGTGGAATCCGCGTCATCAAAGCATTTAATGCTGAAAAAAAACAATTTAACAAATTCACGGTTGAGAATAATGAATTGCTGCACATAAAAAATAAAGCAATCAGAAAAAGGGATTCTGCTTCACCGGTAAGTGAAGTGCTCGGCGTTACAGCCATTGTGTGTGTTTTATGGTATGGAGGCCGGTTGGTTTTGAATAATACCTTTCTCGATCCCGGTGATTTTTTAGCCTATATTTTAATTTTTTCTCAAATCATCCAGCCGTTAAAAAACCTGTCTGCCGCTTCCTATAATATCCGAAAAGGCGCTGCCAGCGTAGAACGTATTGAACATCTCATTAATGAAGATGTAGTGATCAGGGAAATAAATAACCCGGTAACGTTGCAATCATTCAACCAAAGTATTGAATTTAAAAACGTTTCTTTTTCTTATCAGGATAAAGTTATTCTTGATGACATTAATTTAAAAATTGAAAAAGGAAAAACCGTTGCGCTGGTTGGTTCTTCCGGTGCCGGAAAAAGTACCCTGGCTGATTTGATACCACGTTTTCATGATACGGTAAAAGGCGAATTGCTTATAGACGGAATCAACATCAAAAATTACTCTTTGGAATCATTGCGAAACCAGATGGGAATTGTAACCCAGGAACCCATCTTATTTAATGATACTATTGCCAATAATATTTCTCTCGGGATGGAACATGCAACGAAGGAAGAAATAATGACTGCTGCTAAAATCGCCAATGCAAACCAGTTTATTATGCAAAAAGAAAATGGATATGAGACGACAATCGGCGAACGCGGAAATAAATTGAGCGGTGGCGAAAAACAACGCGTAACAATTGCACGTGCCGTTCTCAAAAATCCACCGGTTTTAATTTTGGATGAGGCTACTTCTTCTCTGGATACCGAAAGCGAAAAACTGGTTCAGGATGCGATCAATAAACTGATGAACAACCGCACAAGTATTGTTATTGCACACCGATTAAGCACGATTCGGCATGCAGATGAAATTATTGTTTTGCAAAAAGGAAAAATCGTAGAACGCGGCACGCACATGACTTTGATGGCACTCGATGGTTTTTACAGAAGGCTGGTATCCATGCAGGAAGTGAGGTGATTGGTTGAATTGTTTTATTGTTGAATTGCGTTGATAGTTCAATTATTGAATTATTGAATTATTGATTATTTCAAAACAGGATTCTTCAGTATTAGTTTGTTTGCTGAAGACAGTTTTCAATAAATCTCGAACCTTCAACCTACCTCCCAAACATCTTATTCAGCTCATCCTTTTTAAATTCCAGGAAAACAGGCTTCCCCGTTGGAGTTGTATTATTGATGGTACAATTAAATAAATCTTCCACCAGCCTTATCATCTCTTTTTCTGACAAATAAGTTCCGGCTTTTATGGATTGTTGCCACGACATCGAACGCAATAATTTTTCTCTTTTGCTAAAACTCATATCCATATTAAAATGCTTGTACTGCTCTAATATTTTTTCCAAAGAATCTTTTTCATTGCCATCCGGAACATCTGCCGGCGAACCCTGAATTACAAAAGAATTATTACCAAAAGGTTCTACCTGGTAACCAAGAATATTCAAGTCGGGCAAAAGTTCATTCAGCAAAACAGCATCAGGAGCGGCAAGTTCAATAGCGGTTGGAAATAAACTTCGCTGAATGGCGATGGGCTTGCCTTTCAGCGCTTCATTAAATCGCTCGTACAATATCCTTTCGTGTGCATTTTGCTGATGAATCAGGATAAATCCATTTTCAATTTGAGCGATAATAAAGCTGTGATGGATCTGGATAAAATTGTCTGAAGTTGGTTTTTTATCAGCTTTGGGGAACACGGAATTTTTAAAAGAAGACGTATAATAGCCTTGAGTTTCGGGAACAGATCTTTCTACACCTTTTTTTGAAGAGCGTTCTAAATTATTTTGTTTTAATAAATTATCATCCCATGTTCCTAAATCGCTTTTGCTGTCAATAAAATGCGCCTGGTTTTTTTGGGTGAATGTGTTGAACAAGGATGTTCCAATTGCCGAAAATTCTTTTTCTGATGTAAAAGGTTTACTAACAGCATCGGTTTGCTGAATAGAAGCATCCAGATCAAAATCTAAAGTTGGTGTTACCGAATACTGCGCGAGCGCATGTTTCACTGCCGATTGAACAAATGCATATATAATTTTTTCATCTTCAAACTTAATCTCCTGTTTCGTCGGATGTACATTAATATCCAGTCGGGAAGGATCGATATCAATAAACAACGTGTACATCGGAAAACTATCTTTTGGGATCATTTCGCTGAATGCATTCATCACCGCGTGATTGAGATAAGCGCTTTTGATAAACCGGCTGTTCACGAAAAAATATTGGTCGCCTCGTGTTTTCTTTGCCGTTTCCGGTTTGCCAACAAAGCCATAAATATTGATATAATCTGTATCTTCCTTTACGCTCACGATTTTTGCCGAATAATTATTTCCAAGGATTTGAATGACCCTTTGCTTTAAAGATCCCTTCTCCAGATGAAAAACCTCCTGGCCATTGGATGTCAGCGAAAAAAATAAAGAGGGAAACGCCATCGCTACCCGGATAAATTCATCTACAATCTGGCGCAACTCTGAAGCATTACTTTTTAAAAAATTCCTTCGCGCGGGCACATTGAAAAATAAGTTTTTCATGCAGATATTCGTGCCTTCATTCGTCGCCACCGGTTGCTGGCATTTTACGACACTGTTTTCTATTTCTATATAAGTGCCAACCGGTTCTCCTGCGTGTTTGGTTTTTAATTCTACCTGAGCCACGCCCGCAATGCTGGCCAAAGCCTCACCGCGAAAACCCATTGTTTTGATATGAAACAGATCGTCAATATTTTTTATTTTGGAAGTAGCATGCCGTTCAAAGCTCATCCTCGCATCCGTTTCACTCATTCCTTTTCCATTATCAATTACTTGTACCAATGCCTTTCCTGCATCGTTTACATAAAGTTTTATTTCCGTAGCTCCGGCATCCACCGCGTTTTCAAGCAATTCTTTTACAGCGCTTGCCTGCCGTTGAATCACTTCACCGGCGGCTATCTGGTTTGCAATATTTTCGGGTAATAAATTAATAATATCTGCCACAGGTTCTTCTTTTTTTAAGCCGGTAAAATTAATGTTTTAAAGGTTGTTAACTTTCTAAAAAAGTTGCGAACCTTCAAAAGAGGGCCATGAATTTTTAACAACCTGGGATTCAACCGATTTTAGTAAATTTGTTGCGCAATCAAATACATATTTTCTTTTGAAATACAATCAAAGCACTTTAAATAAATTAGAAAAGATTCTGGAAGAAGCAGGCTATATTGTACGTTATGAGCGTGGTTCATTTCAAAGCGGCTATTGCATTCTGGAAGACAAAAAAGTAGTAGTGCTCAATAAATTTTTAATTCCAGAAGGGAGGATCAATACACTGATGGACTTGATTCCTGCCTTAATTATCAATTATGATTTACTGACACAGGATTCACAAAAATTGTATGATGAAGTGATGGCAAAGACGCAGAATTTGGAAAAATAGTTTTTTCGCCACCCCACTTTTTTATTTCTTATTTCTTCCCGTAAAATATTTTATAGCTTTGAAAGGTGACTTATCCTGATCTTCAAATTACTTTTCTTGGCACCGGAACCAGTGGCGGAGTCCCTATGATTGGTTGCGATTGCATGGTGTGTTCCTCTGCAAATGAAAAAGATAAACGCCTGCGCAGCAGCATTTTGGTCCAAAGTGAAAAGACAACTTTAGTCGTTGACACTACGCCTGATTTTCGCACACAAATGCTTCGTGAAAATGTAAAAAAATTAGACGCGGTTATTTTCACCCATCCACATAAAGATCATATTGCCGGATTGGATGATATCAGGGCTTATAATTATTTTCAAAAAAAACCGGTTGATGTTTATACAAACAAATTGACCGAGGAAGGTTTGCGCAGGGAATATCATTACATTTTTGCGCCAAAAAAATATGCCGGCATTCCTGATATTCAATTGCACACCATTACTGATAAGCCTTTCATCGTTGGCGATATACCGGTTATTCCAATTCTCGTGTATCATTTAAAAATGCCTGTGCTTGCTTTTCGATTTGGAAAGTTTACTTACATCACGGATGCAAACAGAATTGATCATGAAGAAAAAGAAAAAATAAAAGGAACTGAAATTCTGATTGTAAATGCGTTGCGAAAGAAAGAACATATTTCTCATTTTAACCTGCAGCAGGCAATCGGACTGGTGCAGGAATTAAAAATCCCTTCGGCTTACTTTACTCATATCAGCCACCAGCTCGGCCTTCATGATGACATAAATAATGAACTGCCAGAAAATATTCGCCTGGCTTATGATGGATTAAAAATTAAAATTCCAGGTGAATAGAAATTGCAGGTATTTGTTTGTTTACTGGTAAAAATTAAAATTCCAGGTAAGTGTGTATCAGGTCATTTGCTTTGCTTTTTAACGGGTATGATCTTTACACGGTTGATTATCACTTTTTCTGTATTTTTCAACCTGAATAATTTGGTTTCGTGGCTCAATACATTTCCCTTCCA